>CAYHUF010000024.1:0-8438 GCA_964359775.1 uncultured Candidatus Saccharibacteria bacterium | reverse complement strand
GATAGCTGGAAACTCTGAAGCTAGAATTTTATGCATCTCGCTACTACCCACTCCAGACAGACGCTGTTTTAACTTAGCGATATCAAAGATCCAGACCAAATGAGCCTTGCCTTCAAGACTAAATGAGACTTTGTTGATTTTAGTGAAATCAAGAAGGTCTTTGTTTTGAAGGGTAAACTCCAACTTGTCTAAATTGGCAATTTCCACCGGTAAGCCATCATAATTAGGGCTCCATTGCTTGGCTAGATAACGAGCTAATTCTTGTCGATCAAAAATCAAAGCTGAAAGGGTAACTTGTTGAGCCACGTAAGCTTTACCAGCCGGTAATTGGCTTTGGTCAGGAACAATTAAGTCGGTAAATTTAAGTTGAATGGCGTCAGGAAAGAGAACGAATTTAGCGGGAAGATCTTGACTGGCTTTTTTGATAATTCGGTCACGTAAGATTTTCTGAAGGGCTTGGCGATTACTGTCCAAATCAGTGGCTGACACTTTTTTAACCGTCCCAACAAAACCACCGGTCATATTAGTCTTGGACCGAGCGAAAATATTTTGAAACTTCGGTCCGCCAGCAAAGCCGGGAATAGTGAAATCGCTAGTTGGAAGATTATATTCCGCGCCTGGCTTGTCGGCAAAGACCGTCACTTCAATTTGGCCGGGAATGATCTCCGTCCCCTTTTTAGTATAGCCGGGAACGGTTACCGCTTGATTGATCCGGTAAATCTTGCCGTCTGGCGCTTGAAAACGAGTATTAGTAACTAAAGGTTGTTTACTAGGACTATGTTTGTTGTAAATAATGATCTGGCCCTGGGCTTTGGTAGAGACATTTTCTTGACCGGAAGCGTCAACGATCCGCTTTTCAGTATCCTGGATTCCGGAAATGGTACTGAAAGTTAAAATCTGATCACTGGTACTGGCACTCGTAGCAGAAACAGCGGAAGTCAGACCACTTAGAAAGATATCTCCTTGGGCTGGAACAATCGTCAAAGTGACTCGGCCAAAAAATTTGGTAAAACCAAAAACACCCAGGAGGAAAACGGCTAATACTGCAATTAAGCCGGTCCAAAATTTCCAATCATATTTACTGGTGTGATTGGAACTGACGGTATCTTGATACCAGTCTTTTTCCGACTCAGCTTGGCGATTGCCGTTACCGCGGTAAATTTCTTCAATTTCGGCTGCCCGACTGACCGGTTTTTTTTCTGAATCTTTAGGATTTTTTTTAGAATTGATATCCTTCATTATTGTTTATTTTGGATTAGCGGACAAAAATACAACCACCAGGCGCAAGAGCGACGAGGCACTAGCATTCATTTTAAGCTCTTCTGGTAATAAATTCAACAGGCTTTCAGCAGTGGATAACCGGAGAGCCACTCGATTAATAACTAAAGCCTGGATTGCTTCATCACGCAAAAACTCACGAAAAAAGAAATTGGCGTAATCATCACCTAATAAATAAATGTGGGGAAAGATAAAAGTTTTCTCGCTTATTTTTTTTAAAGCGGTCAAAAAATAATCCAACCAAACCTTCCGTTCGGCGATTAAAAGGTCGGTCAAACGATCCCGAGCAGTCGGCTCTAATTTGCCTTCATAATAAAGACGCAGGGTAGCTCCGGCTTCCACCAAAGAAGTATTGGCGCTGGCCGCAATCTTTTTGAGTAAAAAATTCAGACCATATGGAAAAGAAAAGTGGCTGGAAAAATGGCGATTGTGGACAGCAATCAGATCGGTCAATTCCCCACCGGCATCAAGAATCAAATAATCGTCCGGATTAGCTTGAAGTAAGTGGTCTAGAGCTTGATAAGCCACGAGCGGGAAGGTCTGGAAATCAATTTGGTTGACCTGGGTCGAGACCTTGATAGCTTCCGCCAGCTGAAATAAGACTTTTTGAGACCCTAAACTAAGATATTGTTTGGCTCGAAAAGATTTGATTTTTTGACCAGTGGGCGCAGATACGGGGTAATCATTAATTTCTAAAGACATGACCTTGTTTTCGATCAAAACATTTTTATCCGGCGCTAAGGCGGAAAAAAGGAGTTCTTCTTTTTCCAAATATTCTGTCGCTGATTGTCGAGCGATATCTTGCAATTTAGCTTGATTGAAAGTAAAAGTCTGATCAGCGGTCTGACTTAAAGTTTTGGATACCGCCATAAAGAGTGGGGCCGGCAAGATAATAGAATAGCGACTAGGTCTAGGATTGAGGCTGGCTGGCATTTCTGCCAACATTGTTTTGATCGCACCACTAGCTTCGGTCAAAAAAGTGACCAGATTGTCGGATGCCCGAGCTGGAAAAGTTTTACCGGCCGAAAAAGTGATGCGGTTGTCAGCATTAAGTACCACCAAAGACACCGAACCGGAACCGAGATCGATTAGACCGATACTCTGGCCGAATTTTTTGTCACGCGAGAGAAGAGACATAGCCCAATTATACCATAACGCGATACGAATCTACGAATACATACGAATATAATGAATTTAAATCCTAAATCACAAATTCTAAATCCGAAATCCAAACAATTCCAATCGTTTATGATTTCTAATTTAAGATTTGTTTAGAATTTCGGATTTATAATTTAGAATTTTGTGGTTCAATTCGTGTCAAGCACCGCTTTGATCCGGCGGATGCCGGCGGCGACGGCTTCTTCTTTAGTAATTTTAAAGTGGCCTAATTCGCCAGTGTGAGTGACGTGAGGTCCACCGCAGAATTCTTTGGAATAAGCGGAAGCTAAATCGGAACCGATAAAATAGACCGAGACTTCATCGCCGTATTTTTCGGAGAAGAGGTGATTGGCACCGGACTGTTCGGCCTCGGCTTTGGGTAGAGTGACTTGATTGACCGGTAAATCAGCTTGGATTTTATCATTAACAATCTGCTCCACCGCTTGTTTTTGTTCCTCGGTCAGTTTGGCCAGGTAGGCGAAATCGAAGCGTAGGCGCTCGTCGGTGATATTACTCCCCCTCTGAGCCACTTCAGGGCCTAGGACATCCCTGAGGGCCTGGTGGAGCAGGTGGGTGGCCGTGTGGTAGCGAACAATCTGCTGGCTGTTGCCGCCCAAGCCCCCTTTGAATTTTTGGTCAGAACCGGATTTAGACAATTCTTGGTGATTTTTCATTTCTTCATTAAAACCAGGTAGATCCACTTCTATGTTTTTTTCTTTGGCAATTTCTAGGGTTAATTCAATTGGAAAACCAAAGGTCTGGTACAAATCAAAAGCTTGTTTACCACTCATTCTTTTTCCTTCAGTAATAATTGGAGTAGATTCTTTTTCTTTGGGGATAGTCTCCGAAAGATCGTCTGTGACATTTACCACATCAGACACAAGAACAGCGATAGTTTTTGAAACTTTTCCAAATTCGGCAATTCCTTTTTCCAGAGCGTCACGAAATTTTTCTTCTTCGGCTTTAATCGCTTCAATAATTTTTGTCTCATGAGTTTTTAATTCTAAATAAAAATCACCGTATTGGGCAACAATTTGTTTAGCCAAATCAGTCAGAAAATTGGCTGGCAGGCTTAATTCATCAGCAAAACGGACCGCTCGGCGCAACAGTCGGCGTAGAATATAACCGCGATCAGTATTAGATGGTAAAACTCCATCAGCGATCATAAAAACGCTCGCTCGGATATGGTCGGCGATGACTCGTTCCGCTTTTTGATTAGAGTTTTTAGCTTGAGCTTGAATAGAAGAAATTAAGCCGGAAAACAAGTCGGTCTCGTAGACATTATTTTTACCCTGCAAGACCATGACCAAGCGTTCCAGGCCGGCACCGGTATCGACATTTTTTTGGGCTAGTTTGCCGATGACCTTACCGTCGCGTTTTTCGTACTCCATAAAGACGTCGTTCCAAATCTCGACAACACCGCGCCGTTCATCGGCCGCCAAAAATTCCTCATGGGATAAATCGCCCAAACCCTGCTCGGTCACATCATAAAACATCTCGGTATCGGGACCGCAGGGGCCAGAGTCGCCCGGACTCCACCAATTGTTCTCGGCCGGTAGGGCATAAATCCGATTGGCCGGCACGCCAATCGATTGCCAAATCTGTTTGGACTCTTCATCCAAAGGCGCACCTGTCCTGAGCGAAGTCGAAGGATTGTCACCGGCAAAAATCGTGATGTAGAGCCGCTTAGGATCGAGGCCAAAGCCTTCTTCTTTGCTAGTGAGTAATTCATGGCTCCACTTGATGGTCTCTTCTTTGAAATAATCTCCGAGCGACCAATTACCGAGCATTTGAAAAAAAGTCAGGTGGGTATTGTCACCGATATCATCAATATCCGTGGTCCGGACACATTTTTGGACGTCCACTAAGCGCTTGCCAGCCGGATGAGACTGGCCCAAGAGATAGGGGGCCAAAGGTTGCATGCCGGCGGTATTAAATAAGACCGAGGGATCATTTTCGGGCACCAGTGAAGCCGACTCGATAATAGCGTGGCCCCGACTGGCAAAAAATTTTAGAAAACGGTCGCGAATTTCAGCAGAAGTCATAAGGATAATCTAGCATATTTCAAGTTTGGAACAAAAATTACTTTTTAAAAAAGGGGGAGGTGACCAAAATGATGGCCCCCTTCCATATAAAGACATTCTCACAAAAAAAATCGGTCACTTTCCCCCCATAGTCTTTAGGGTTAACTTCATAACCTGAAGAAATGCGCTGATAGAGACAGAAAGGCAAGCAAGGGGCCGAGGAGCCCCAAACACAACTAAAGGATCCATTCCTTTACACCTACGACCTGGTCTCTTCATGAAAATCTCCTCCATCTTGGTTGTGGGTGATTTTTCCACCCTAAACAATCTAAGAACTAGATTAGAAAAAAGGACCACGATTGTCAAATAACAACTCCCCCGCCGACCACCATTTCTCCGTCATAGACCACTACCGATTGGCCGGCCGCCGGAGAGACGGCCGGAGTCAAAAAGGTCAGTTGCCAATCCCCTTCGGTATCTTTTTCTAAGCGACAATCGCTCAAAGGGGCCCGATAACGCGGACGGGCTTGATAAGTTTTATTGGGATCAGGACTTAAAAACCAATTCGTATCTTTTAGCTTTAGTGTTTCAACACTTTTCGCCCCGCCGGTCGATTTAGGTTGGTGAGCAACCGTTAAAGTATTAGCGGCGGAATCTTTAGAGATGATATACCACGGCTCTCCACTTTTATCATCCTCGGTCACACTAAAACCGTGTCGCTCCCCGATAGTGTAGAGATAAGCGCCTGGATGTTCGCCGATCACCATCCCTTGCTCATTTAAAACTTGACCGGGTTTTTCTCCCAGCTCCTCTTTTAAAAATTGTTTGAAATCAAAGTCGCCGACAAAACACAGGCCTTGGCTGTCTTTTTTATTAGCATTAGGTAGTTTAAATTTTTCGGCCAAGCGCCGAACCGCCAGTTTGGTCAGATGGCCAATCGGAAACAAAATTTTTGGCAATAAGTCCGGCTTAATAGCCCAAAGGAAATAGGATTGATCCTTAACCAAATCTTTACTTTGGCAAAGATTTGGCAAATCCGAAGCCCTAATATCTAAATTCGAAACTGGCTCTGATTTTAATTTTTTGAAATTTAGAATTTGAGATTTGAGATTTGTTTCGGATTTCGGATTTAAGATTTGGGATTTTTGTCTATTTTTATAATTGATTTGGGCATAATGTCCCGTAGCAATATAGTCCGCTCCCAACTCAAAAGCCTTTTTAGCAAAAGCGCCGAATTTAATTTCTCGATTACACATCACATCGGGATTAGGAGTGCGACCAGCTTGATATTCACTCAACATATAATCGATCACTGCTTGCTTATATTCAGCCGACAAATCGAGAGTGTGAAGCGGAATATCCAAAGTGGCCGCCACAGCATATGCCGCTCGGCGTTCATTACGCCAAGTACACACTCGCCCCTCCGGCTCCCAGACTTTAATAAAGACGCCGACCACTTTGTAACCGGCCTCCTTGAGCAAAGCCGCCGACACAGCCGAGTCCACCCCGCCGGACAGACCGACAAAAACCTGTTTTTTATTATTAGTTCTGTCCATTACTCTATAAGTTACAATGATAAACAGATTTTGTATATTAGCTAAACAAAACTCTCCAGTCACTAAGATTGGAGAGAAATGAAAAGACTTGCGCGACCGCCGGAAAACAAAGCCGTCACCAGCATTCCACCGATTGGAAGGCTTCACCCTGTTCGTGTCCAAGTTGAGATCCAGATCGTTCGCGTTCAAGTTGAAGACGTTCGGATCGCCGTTACGGTCAGTTATGTACAATGGGCCTTCCATGTCACCACCCCTTGAATCTACCAGCTAGTAGAAACTCGAGATTGAATCGTATTTGACATCATAATGCCCTAGCCCTCTGTACCAAGTATCTTCATTTTTTATTCCCTTGATAAGTTTCCTTATTTAGGGTGAAGTGTCTACATAAGCCCTCCGTCCGAAGCCATGACCGCGAACGTTCTCAACTTATGGATACTGGATTCGGTAGCGAGAAGCCATGACCGCTCGCATATTCACCTACTACCGTAGGATAGTATAGCAAAATATTAAGGACAAAGGTTTAAGTGACCAAGGTCTAAATCAAAGGATTAAAGAGGCTAAGTTCTAAGACTTGCGCGACCGCCGGAAAACAAAGCCGCCACCAGCCCTCCACCGAAGGGAAGGCTACACCCAGATCGTGCCCAAGTCGAGATCCAGATCGTACGCGACCAAGCCGAAGACGATCGGATCGCCGTGACGGTCAAGCATAGGCTCCATGGCAATAAGAAACCAATCTCTTCCAGGATAAGCCAAGCGAAGTTGGGGACCAACTTCAGCCGGACATAGTTCCAAACCCAGCTCTTTGGCTTTAATATATATTTCGGCAGTAGTCACACCTTTAGAAAAACCTAATTGGGCCACTGTAAATTTTACCAATTCATAGTGTTCTGACTGTGAGCTAAACTTAGTTTGGGAAAGCAAATCTTTGGCATAGTCTGATAAATAAATTGATTTCTCGGTCAATTTGGCTAGGGCTTCGGCTGGAGTTTTCATTGTTGGATCAGTGTCTAGAGTGGTCAGCCAGATCTTTTTATCTGGGAACGATTCGTAAAAATGTTTAATATTGGGATAATTTTTAATTTGATTAAACACCTCCACATTCCAAGGGCCAAGGTAGACTAAAGTATTTTCACTGACTTCAGTAATACTAGTAATAATTTGGTCCGATCGACAATCAAAAATAACTGGCAAATCTTCTTGAGTATTTCTTTGGCCTCTTAATTCAGCAATCCGCGGATCTTTTTGATAACCAAAACCATTAATCGGAGTCTCGATTTCATAGAGAAAAATTAGTTCATCTTTTGTGAAAGGTTCCTGCTTTGACTGCTTTTTCTCCAGAGTTGTGAGTCTTTTCATCGCCTCACTTTTCTTATGATAAACATCCGCTTCGGCCCCGAATTCCGCCAGTTTGCTGTCGAGAATCTCTTGCATGACCGTCTCCACTCCTTGATGCGGTAGGATGCCTCTCACCTCGCTAATCCGGTTGTTTCCGTCCATCCTGATTGCCAGACGTGGTTGGGTCGGCTCGCCGCTTGAGTCATTGGTGTAATAGACATAAAAATCGCCGCTTTCTATCTGCGTTTGAGCGGTAGAATGTCCGGCTGTGCACCAACCAGTGCCTTTGCCTTCGAGCGATTGGAAAAGTTTCTCGGCGTCGCCGTCTTTTCCTTGTTCGTATTTTAGCCATTTGCCATCAATTTCCTCGCGGTTCTCCATTGAAGTGGCGAGGGATTTTTGGATCAGTTCGGCATAAAGCGTCGGAAACTTTTTGGAAAAAGCTTCCTTGATCTCCGGTTCTTGGAGATTTTTGTTGTCAGCTTTGACTTGTTCATAAAGGTCGGCGATTTGAGCCAGTGGCTCACTATAGATGTCGGGATAGGGAGCAACTGTGCTGTCGGTGCGTTTTTTGAATTCGCTGCGTTCCTTGTCGAATTGCGACAGTTTGGTGACATTTTTCCAAACGAAATATTTGAACCAGGCCGGATAGACGGCGTCGTCTGAAGTAAGATAGTCCATCCAGGCATCGAGGGACGCTTTTTGATCTTCGATCGCGACGGTCATCATCTGCTCGCGGACGTTGTCCGAAATTTCTTCGACGGCTTGTCCGCGTTCTCGGGCAATTCGCTGCTGCAGTTCAAAATAGCTGTCCGGAAAATTCTCCCGCTTTATTATCAGGGTGTCGTATATTTTATCCCGAAACATTTCGAGATTGCGATCGCGTTTCCGCTCGTCCGGACTGAGAAAGATGTTCTCCAGGCGATCAATATAAGCTTCGATACGCTCGGCCGGGTCGTTGGGCACTTTTTTGCCAGTTTTTTGCTCCTCGCGTTCAACGGCCCGTTGGACTTCTGGAGAGGTCTGCAATTCGGGGTTTTTGAGGTGTAGGGGATGCTTTTCCATAGCGTTATACTAACATATTTAC
>CAYHUF010000023.1:0-8654 GCA_964359775.1 uncultured Candidatus Saccharibacteria bacterium | reverse complement strand
GATCTAGTAGACAATCAATTTTATATGATAATTTCTAAGTTTCTTACTTTTGTTGGGGGTATTGCGCTCGTCTTTGCTGTTGTGGCGGTTTCTTCCGCTTCAGCCGCTACCTTCTCGAAGAACCTGACTGTAGGTTCCCGTGGAGCTGACGTTAGCAGCTTGCAGCAAGTTTTGATTGATGGTGGTTATCTCACCATTGATGCCCCGACCGGTTACTTTGGTGCTATGACCAAAGCCGCTCTAGCCGCTTTCCAAAAGGAAAATGGTCTTCCGGCTTTCGGTTACTTCGGCCCGATGACCCGGGAATTGTTAGCTGGTATGGATGGTTCCACTAGTGGTTCTACCGGCACCACCACGACTGTCCCAGGTTGCGCCGCTGGTGCTTTGTTTAGCTCCACGACTGGTGCCGCTTGCGGGACTAGCACGACTGGTACCACTGGCACCGTCGCTATGGATGGTACTGATGGTTCTATCACTGTCAGTTTGAACAGCTATGTTGGTAATCAAACCTTGAAGAAGGGTGAGACCAAAGACATCTACGCTGTCAAACTTCAAGCGACTGCCGGTAAAGTCACCGTCTCTCGTTTTGATGTTCGCATGACCAAGCGCCCATATCTGTATTTCAGCAAGTTGATCTTGAAGGACACCTCTGGCACCGTGATTGCCGAAAAGTCAATCTCTGGCGCTTCTGATGTCACCGAGTTGACCGCTGATTCTGATTACTTGGTTCGCTTCGAAAATGTGAATGCGGTCGTCACTCCAGGCACTGACAGGATTTTTGTTGTTGCCGGGTCTGTTCTTTCTACTACTGACAAGTTAACCACCGATGTTACTCTTACTGTTGAAACTGGTACCAATGGTATCCGTACCATCAATGGCAAGGGTTACACTGATTCCTTGTCTGAGGCTACCGGTCGTACCGTGACTCTGTCATCAACAGGTTCTACAGCCAACATTCTTGGCCGTTTAAGTTCAGCTTCCCCCGCTTCAAGAATCCAGACTGTTACCACTAGTGGTGAAACTGACGGTGCGGTCCTTGGCGTCTTTGAGTACAAGTCTGAAAACGTCGGCTCGACGATTAACACCTTGCAGTTCACAATGAACGATAAGTCAGGTCAAAAGCAGATTGAAAACATCTACAAGCGAGTTTACCTCACTGTTGATGGTCGAACTGTTTACGCTGACACTGTCGCTTCTACTACTATCTTTAACACCTTGGGTCTCAAGTTGGCTAAAGATGAATGGAAAACTATCACTTTGAAGGCTGTTGTAGCCGATGCTGACGACTTCACCAACGGCAGTATGGCTTCCACCTCTCAAGTGATTAATGCCACTAATATCGTTGGTATTGATGATAACTTCTCTACTGTTACCGCTAGCGGTGCCAATACTGTCGCTGCCAACAACCTCACTCTCTTGCAGAGTGGTGTTAGTCTGTCGGGTTTGACTAAGAGCGTGGGTAACATCACTGGGGCTAACGGCGTCAAAGGCGCCAGCTCAACCATGTCGTTCACCTTTACGGTTAACAACACTGGTTCTTCCGATGTCTACCTTAGTAAGTTGCCAGGTGTCTTGTTGGCAACCTCGACTTCCGCTACCTGTACTGTTAGTTGCGGTTTGACTCTAATTTCTTCGGGCTCAACTGAATCTAGTGATGCCTCGACTTATTACGTCATTCCTTCCAACAAATCTCGCGCCTTCACCGTGTCTGGTACTTACGGGACTAATTCCTCGTCTGGTATCAAGACCTTTAGCATCACCAAAGTTTACTTTGATGATGACACTACTGGTCTGCAAGAATTCAATGTCGACTATGGTCTAGAAGATTGGTATGTTGGTGATTACCAGGCTGCTGGATAAGGTTAATTATTTCTAATTGAATTGTCTATGGCATTTAGTTAGAAATTACAAAAACCCCGCTCGCAAGAGCGGGGTTTTTGTAATTTCTATTTTTTTCCTAACATTTTGCATAGGGTCACCCTATGCAAGACACACTTTCACTACAAGAATCGGTGGTGGTAACGGTATGTCTGTGACCTATAAATTTACTGGTATTAACTTCGGCTCTACTTCAGCTGCCCCTGCTTCATCCAGTATTACTTTCGGTTTAGCTGATCTATCCAAGACAGCTTCCTTCTAACCATCTTGTGTTTAGTTAGATTGCCGATGGTATCTTGCATAGGGTGACCCTATGCAAGATATTTCATTAGTGATAAAATTTAATTATGGAAAGAAAGTTTAATTTTTCAGTCGATGAATTTTATCACATCTATAGTCGTGGTGTGGATAAACGTATAATTTTTGATGATGATAATGATCGTAATCGTTTTATCAAGTTACTTTTTATTTGTAATCATAGTCAACCGATTGTTTTTCGTGATCTTATCAGAAATACTTCTTTGAAAGATATTTTTGACTTTCCAGCCGATAAAACTTTAGTCGATATTGGTGCCTATTGTCTCATGCTAAATCATTTTCATTTGTTACTTCATGAGAAAAAAGATGGCGGTATCTCGGCTTTTATGTTGAAAATACTTACAGCTTATTCTTCTTATTACAACAAAAAACACGACCGAAAGGGAAAGTTGTTTGACGGTAATTTTCAAGCTAAGCATTTGGCTAGTGACCGCTATCTGGAGTATGTCTATGCCTATATCCACTTAAATCCAGTCAAAATAATTTATTCTGACTGGAAAGAAAATGGGGGTATTTTAGATACTCGGAAGGCTAAAAATTTTATCGAAAATTATCATTATTCTAGCTATGATGATTACGTCGGCATAGACCGAAAAGAAGCTAAAATTTTAAACAAAGTCGCTTTCCCGGGATATTTCGACCAGGAAGATGATTTTCAAAAGATGTTAGATTCTTGGTTAGAATTTCAAAGAGAAGAAAGGAGAAAAATCGAGTTAGAAAAACTGGAAAAAGAAGAATATGACTTTGCATAGGGTGGTCCTATGCGAACATAGGACCACCCTATGCAAAAACACCCTAAAAAAAGTTGCTTATCAGGTAAGGCTTTTCTATAATGAAAGTAACTTTTTTCAGAAAATGGAGTTAATGGCAGGTAACGAAAATATTTAAATGAAAGATGATCTTATTTGGGTAGTGGCTGTACTCTTGATCTTGTTCGGTCTTTGGTTTTTTTCCGGTGGTCCGAAGCGTTCATCTGAGCAAAAACCTTTTATTTCGCCTCCCGCTCCAATTGATACCGGAAAAACTTATGGTAGCTTGGGTCTCGAATCTGGTTCGAAAAAGGCCAGTCTTGGGCCAGTCAGCAGTTCAAAATCTGTATCAGCAAAAGATCCCAATGCCAGTCCTTATCAAGGTTTGATCCATCTCGGTCGCGGTAATGCCAGTAGTGAGACCGACGCCAATGACGAGTATATTGAAATTCGGTCAGATTATAAAAATAAAACAGCGGTCAATATTAGTGGTTGGACCTTGCGGAATGGGGGAGACAGTCGGTCTTACGATAGTTACGGCCAAGTGGTAAAAGGCCAAAGCCACACTGCTCGCTTGCCGGGAGTGGCGGTAAATATTTGGACCTCTACCGGTCCGAAAGAAACAGTCCCGATTAAATTATCCGCCAATGAACGAGTCTACGTTGTTTCCGGTTCACCCTTTCCTTATGGCAGTCCTTATAATATCCGGGAAAGTTTTCGAGTGAACAAATGTATGGGCTATATTGAAAATATCCCCAATTATCGTTTTGCTCCCAATCTCTCAACTAGTTGCCCTTCGCCGGCTAAGGATCCGACCTTACCAACCCTGCCGGAACAATGTTACAACCAAATCCGCTCTATCGGCGCTTGTCAGACTATCGATTTTAAAACCAAAGATTCTTGGTGCATTCTTCATTACAACGATTCGGCTCGCAACGATAAACTGTGCAATCTACCAAGCTATTGCAAGAATATTATTCAAACGCACTACACTTACGAGTCCTGCGTTCGAAACCACCAGACTGATGAGGATTTTTTCAAAGCCGAGTGGCGCTTGTATCTGGGTTCAATCTGGGAATTATGGGCTAGTCGCAACGAAACAATCTCGCTTTACGATGAAAATGGCAAATTAGTCGATCAAATTAAATATCAATAACTTTGCATAGGACCACCCTATGCAAAACACAAAAATATGAATATCTTTAAGAAAACTTCTCCGACCAGCCTTTGGATTGTTGGTGGGCTAGTTGTGTTGGTGGGAATTTGTTGGTATCTCGGTGGCTGGTCGAGGCTGATGACTTACTGGAGTCAGCGACAGTATCTTAATAAAATTGAGAATTTGAAGGAGGCCTATCGCCAGGATACTTATGGAGCGGCGACCCCGGAAGGGACTTTGAAGCTGTTTATCGACGCTTTTCAAAAAGGGGATGTGGAATTGGCTAGCAAGTATTTTGTGGTGGAGAAGCAGGAAGAATATCGGGACAAGATTGGGAGTTGGATCAAATTGAATAAGAGGGATGAACTGGTGTTGCTATTTAAGCGGGCTTCTTGGAATGACGCTAGTGGTGGAGATAAAGATGAAATGGACGTTTGGGAAAGTGGTGAAATTCTAACTAGTATTTTCTTTTCTAAAAATACTTACAGTGGTTTATGGAAAATAGAACAATTGTAAAATTCTTTCTTGCCACCGTCGTATTTTTACCTGTAACGTCTTTTGCTTATGACAATAATACGACCCACCCCTATCTAACCGGCAAGGCTGTCGATTCATTTGAACAGACTTATGGTTCGACTTTTAGTCAAGCCGAAAAGGAATTAATCGTTCAGGGATCTATTGATGAAGATGCTGGGACGCGCTGGCTCCAGCATTTCTATGATCCGATCAATAATGTTGGCTTATTTGGCGCTTACAAAAGCTCCAAGAGCTGGGCCAGAGATTTGCTGGGGACCAAAAATGATTTTGCCTGGGAAACGGCGATTTATGATTACACCTACGGCGATAAAAATCAGGGTCTTTTAGCTTTGGGCCATATCTTACATTTATTACAGGACAAGACGGTGCCCGAGCATACTCGTAATGACCCGCATCCGCTTCGCAGTACCTATGAAAGTTTTTCTAAGCAAGATTTGCCGGTGCCGAGCGCCTCGCCGATTATTTTAAGCTCGCTAGATGCTTATTTTGATAGTACTGCTAATTTTGCTAATAATAATTTTTTTAGTGATGATACTATTTTAGAGGGCTATCTTGACCCAAAAATTTTGAGAGAAGTTAGGGAAACTGGAAGTGACGGAAAGACAAGAACTTATGGTTTGGGCACATTCGGTGGCCATTTGGTTTTCATAACAAGTTTAGTTGGTAGTGATGGTAGTATCGAGAAGGCTTACTCTATTTATGATAAAGGGGATAATAAAGTCATGACCGATTATTGGAACGCACTCGCGCCTAAAGCTGTGGCCTATAGTGCCGGAGCCATCAAATTATTTTTTGCGGAAGTAGCTAAGGAAAAACAGACCGGGACGATTAAATTGGCTCGTCGGCCTTGGTGGCAAAAATTGGCCGATCAGGCTAAGGCTAATTTAGCTCAAGCTTTGGCGGCGGTGCGTCTAGCCCGGCAAACAGAAACGGCTAACACTCCTGTGGTGGCAGTAGCGGGCGATAATACCTATGGGCCATTTTTGTCGACGACTCCCGATTGGCAAAAAATAGAGACTAACTTAGTGGCGGCCCAGTCTAACTTGGCGGTTTTATCCGACGACGATTCGGAAACCGAGGTTGTGCCCGTTATTCATTCGATCAATACCATTTTTGCTTCTTTGCCGGAGGAAATAAAAACTAAATTAGAGACGGATCAATTGCCGGTAGTCGAGGCAACTGGGACCGGTGTCTCCATTTTGGTCCCACCGGTAATTTTGGCCCCGGCTGATTTTTCCACCCCCTTTGCTTCCTCCACGATTGTTTTTTCCGGCACCGCCGCTTCCGCTACGGCAGTTTTTATTGTCGAAATTTCCGGAGCTTCGACAACGGTGGCAAATGATAGCTCTTGGACTTTGCCAGTGACTTTTAGTTTGACCGGGACGACGACTTTAAACTTTGTCGCTCGTAACGAATCGGCAACTTCGGCGCCGGTAGCAATCACCTTGGCTATTGCTTCCAGCTCTGCCCCTGTGGCCAGTTTGGCTGTTAGTTTGTGGAGCTCGGACTGTGACCAAATTTTTAATCAAGAACATTGTCTGATACTGAATAAAGACGCGGCGAATATCACTTGGTCTATTAGCCCGCCAGGGGATTATCACTACAAGCTATTTAAATTTGCTGATTGGTGGTCGGATTATCAGCTTGGCCCGATTAACCAAGAATCTAAAGTTTTATTAACGGAAGCTTCCGATCCCTATACCTTAACCAAGCCGGATAATGTTGAACTTGTCGGTTTGGAATTGGCCGTTTACGATCAAGATAATCAATTGATTGCCACAACCACTAAGGATATTTGGTTTCTTGACACCAGCCCGGTCTGGATCAATGAAATCGGTTGGACCGGAACCAGCACGGCCGCTTCTTCCGGCCAGGGAGATGAGTGGTTGGAATTGGCTAGTAATTCACCTTTTCCGTTATCGTTAGCTAATTTGAAAATTAAGACAGCTGATGGCTTGGCTGATTTAGCTTTGCCTGATCAGGCTGTGATTCCCGCTAGACTAGATGGGGATATGGCCTACTATTTAATTGAGCGAAAAACTGATGAAGTGATTGCTGACCAAACGGCCGATTTAGTAGTTCCTTTTTCTGCCAGTGATGACGGGGCGAGTGATTTGCTAGTCAATACGGGCTTTAGTCTGAGATTACTTCGGAGTAGTTCTGACCCCGAACTTGTTTTGGACGAGTCACCATTTTTTGATCGCCAGTGCGAAACTAGGATGTCTTTGCCGGATATCCCGCCTTATGAATTATGTTGGCCGGACCCCAGTCTGGCGGGGACCAGTATTGAGCGTCAATCCATTTTGTCCGAAGCTTCTCGGAATCAATGGCAAATGCACTGGGAAAATCAAAGCCGGAACGGCAATGATCGCAATGGTCTGGAGATTTGGGGCACGCCGAGACAGAAAAATACCCTGGCTTTCTTCGCCATCTAAATATCAATTAACCGTTTTTAAATTATCGTTATTTTATGAAGCCATTACTTATCGCCCTAACTCTAAGTTTCTTAGTCTGGCCCGGCATTGTCTCGGCCGAAATTTCTAAATTGGTTTTTACCACTGATCCTCAGACGGTTAAGCCCAGTATTTTGTCGGCTGCCCTGACCATTCAAACTCAAACGGCTGATGGGGTTAAAGAAGAAACATCAGAGACGATTGATCTAACCTTTAGTTCTGACTCTAGCAGTGGTGAGTTTTTAAATCCATCCGGCTCTGTTGTTGCTAAAACAATGTCCAAGGGCTCTGCCAATAAAAATTTTTATTACCGTGATCCAAGTCTCGGTACTCATCAGCTGTCCGTTACGGCAACACTACGAGATTCTAGAAAAGCCTTTAGTGTCGGCCAAGTAATCATTATTTCAGCTGATGCTCCAAATGGAGATAATAACTCGACCAGTACTAGTGAAAATTCAACCCATACCACTGGCGAACAAACGATCTCCGGTGGCGTGAGCGGGAACACCCTTTACTCGGCGCATTCGGCTCAAAGTGATTTGGGAAGTATGGTAATTCACCCACCGGAAGTTGGTGCTGGCCGAGCGCGCTTAGGTGTGGCTGGTGCGGATTTAGTCTTCGAAGCTTGGCGAAAAAATCAAATAGCAGGTACTTTTTCTTGGTCCTTTGGTGATGGAGTAAAAACAGAAGGGGATAAGGTTATCCACCGTTACGAATTTCCGGGCGAATACCAAGTAGTTTTGAACGCCTATTTTCCTGAAGGCCAGACTGTCTCGCGGACCAAAGTTTTAGTGGTTAAGCCAGATTTAACTATTAGTAATGTTGATTGGGCGGCGGGTTTTATCGAGTTGGCTAATTCCGGAGCTTATGAAATAAATCTTGGTGGGTGGGTTCTCCAGGATCAAATTAATCGTTTTATTTTCCCTCTCGACACAATTATCGAACCGAGAAGTAAAATAAAATTTTCTACCAGTTTGCTCAAATTATCCGGTGTTGGTGGTTTGATTTTAGCGGCGCCGACAGGGCGGGTAGCTAGTAATTTTTCTCTCGATAAAACTCATCAAATTTTAGTTGGTCAGACAGGGACTAGCACTAAACGTTCACTATTAGATCCGCTGGTTTTAGCTCAACGACAACGTCTTGTCGCTGAGATGGGAGCTTTACTTGAGACCGATAATCCACTTAACAATAAAACAGTCACCTCATTTACTTCTGATAATAAGTCCAGCCCAACAAGTAATGTGGCCGGTAAACTTGTCCTCACTCCCCAATTGTCTTGGTGGCAAAAAGCCGTTAGAATGTTTAGATGAACCCACCCCCTAGCTATCGTGATTTCTGGCTCATGGTCCTGATCTTTATTTTTCTGGTGTCTTCGGCTCTAGTTTTTCTTTATGTAGTAATTTTGCAGACCAATTTGTCGGTGTAGGGGATTAAATACAAGCCTCGCCCGGTTTACCGGGTGAGGCTTGTATTTTTCCGAGATTGTGATATAATTAAAGAAGAATAAGGGGGCGGTCCCCATTGAAAACAAGCTAGAGTCAAATCTAGAGAAAGGAGTTTGAT
>CAYHUF010000022.1:0-9149 GCA_964359775.1 uncultured Candidatus Saccharibacteria bacterium | reverse complement strand
GAATCGCGGGGGTGACGCGAACCTTTTTGATGGAAGAGGAGGGGGTGCCGGCCTTGGCGGCGATTTTGAAGAAGGGCTGTTTGTCGCCGGAGACTTTGCGTTTGAAAATCGGAGCGGTGGTGATGTTCACTAAAAATAATTTGAAGGATGGTTATGTTAATGGCACTTTGGGCGTAGTTCAAGCTTTTAGTTTGGCGACGGGTCAGCCGATTATCAAATTAAAAACCGGTCAGCAGATTGAAGTTTCTCCTCTCGATTGGTCGGTGGAAGAAAACGGCAAGGTGCGGGCCAAGATTTCCCAATTACCTCTGCGCCTAGCTTGGGCTATTACGGTTCACAAAAGTCAGGGGATGAGTTTGGATGAAGCGGTGATGGATTTGTCGGATGTTTTTGAGTTTGGTCAGGGTTATGTGGCCCTGTCGCGAGTCCGACGCTTGTCCGGACTCCACCTACTTGGTTGGAATGAAAAAGCTTTTCAGGTTCATCCGGCGGTGTTGGCTATTGACGAAACTTTTCGAAGCAATTCGGTCACTGCTGAGCAAGCTTTTGTCAAATTGTCGGCAGTCGAGCTCGACCAAATGGCTAATAATTTTATCAAGGCTTGCGGGGGCAAAAAATCGGCGGCGACCAAAGGCCGCCGCCGATCCGACTTGGGCGGAGCTAAAACTAGAACCGCCGAAAAAGGGGATTCCGCTTACGCTCTCAAACTAGCGAAGTTGCGCGAAAAGCACCCCAACGCTTATCGACCTTGGACCGACGAGTTGGACGAGGAGCTCTCAAGCGCCTTTATCAAGAACCCCAAAATCAAAGACCTGGTCAAACTCTTTGGCCGCCAGCCTGGTTCGATTAAGGCTAGGCTAATTAAACTCGGCCTACTGACTGAAGACGGGGAGGAGGTCCATAACCTTGACAAATAGGCTAGATATATATATACTGAAAGAGTAAGTTAAATCTCATAAAAGTTTCAATTTTAGGCCCGGAGGGCCTACTCTAGACCGCATTTCTGCTAGTCTTTACGGAAACTTAAGGGAGACCTAGTCGTCTTACTTTTAACCTTAAAGACTAGAAGAAAAATATGTTTAAGAAAAATTATAGCCGGGATTCCCGTCCTGGCCAGGCGACTTTTGGTCGCTCTCGTAATATGTCTCGTAGTTCCGGCGGTCGCCGGAGCGCTTTTAAGTCTGGTCCGGCCATCCACGCCTCACGCTTTATCGCCAAGGCTGAACCCTTGATCCAAGCCAAGCCTTATGTGGCCACCAATCAATTCGTTGATTTTGTGATCAATGAAGGTTTAAAGAAAAATATTATCAGCAAGGGTTATGTCACTCCGACCCCGATTCAGGACCAAGCGATCCCGCGGGTCTTACAGGGCGCGGACGTGATTGGTATTGCCAACACTGGCACCGGTAAAACGGCAGCCTTTCTCATTCCCTTGTTGAACAAAGTGTTAAACAATCCGCGAGAAAAAATCTTGGTGATTGTGCCGACACGCGAACTAGCTAATCAAATCAATCAAGAGTTGATTGAATTTGCCCGCAGTTTGCGGATTTTCTCGGTGGCTTGTTTTGGCGGGGCCTCGATTGGTCAACAAATTTCTAACTTACGTCGGACTCATTCCTTCGTCATCGGCACCCCGGGTCGTTTGAAAGACTTGGTGGAACGCCGAGTGATTGGTCTAGCTTCCTTTGGCACGATTGTCTTGGATGAAGCCGACCGGATGCTGGATATGGGTTTCGTCAACGATATGCGGTTTATTATGAGCCAGATGGCTCCGGTCCGACAGACTATGCTCTTCTCGGCCACCATCAATCATGAACTCGATAAATTAATCAAAGAATTCTTGCGGGAACCGGTGACCATTTCGGTCAAGACCGGCGAAACCTCCAAGAATATTGATCAAGATGTGGTGCGGATGCGTTCCGGCGAAAACAAACTGGAAGTCTTACACAATCTCTTGAAACAAGCGGAATTCAGTAAAGTTTTGATCTTTGGTCGGACTAAACACGGGGTGGAAAGATTGTCTGAAGATTTAGGCAAACGCGGTTTTCGGGCTGAAGCCATTCATGGCAACAAAAATCAGTCCAAGCGTGAACGGGCCTTGCGCCAGTTTAAGGATAATCATAGTCAAATCCTAGTTGCCACCGACGTGGCGGCTCGCGGTTTGGATATTCCTAATGTCTCGCACGTCATCAATTATGATGCGCCGGCCACTTATGATGATTATGTTCACCGTATCGGCCGAACCGGACGAGGGGACAAAACCGGCAAAGCCCTGACTTTTATTGACTAAAGCCAAACTAGTGGCGGATATGCTATAATCGCTCCTATGAAGGAACGCTTCCAGTCTCTATATGCTAAAACCAAAACCAGCTCCCTGATTTTCAGTGGGCTGGTTTTGTTGATTGTGGTTTATGGAATTTTTACGACTTGGCAGACGGCGCACCAAAATACGGTCTTGAAAACCCAGATCAAAACTTTAGAACTCTCTCTCCAGACCGCGGAAACCAAATTAGCTAAATTTGATGATGACAAAAATCGGATCTTGGGTGCTTTGGGAACCGCTCAAGCTAAAAGCAATTCTGCCACGGAACAATTAGACCAAGTGACGAAGACAATGGAAATCTTTCAACGGATTGCTCAGACTGATCCCCAGTTATTGCAGAAATATTCTAAAGTTTATTTTTTGAACGAGAATTACAAACCGTCAGCTCTGACCCAAATTGATACGAAATATTTAGTAACCAAAACTAAAACACTGGAAATCCATGATCGGATTTGGACTTTTTTGTGGGACTTACTCCATGAGGCTGACCAAGCCGGTGCGCCTCTCTTGATTGTTTCTGCCTATCGGTCTTTTGGCACCCAGGCGTCTTTAAAATCAGCTTATAAGGTGACTTATGGTTCTGGAACAGCTAATAAGTTTTCAGCCGATCAAGGTTATTCCGAGCATCAATTGGGAACAACGATTGATTTCAGCACTCCAACTTTAGGAACTAATTTTGAAGCCTTTGCTAAAACTAAAGCCTACACCTGGCTTTTAGCTAACGCTTATCGTTACGGTTTTATTATGTCTTACCCGGCCAATAATGGTTATTATGTTTACGAGCCGTGGCATTGGCGCTTTGTTGGTTTGGATTTGGCCAAATTACTTCATGATCAAAACAAAAATTTCTACGATTTGGATCAACGAGCCATTAATGTTTACCAAGCCACTTTTTTCAATGGCACTACTTCGGGGCCACTTTTAGCGCACTAGAAACTTAAAATTTGAGCTTGTTCTTTTGCTTGCTTGATACTGATGCTTTCGCCGATATTCAATTCAATTTCTTCAGCTTGATTATCAGCAAAAACCAGAGCCGGACCGCGACTGATAGTGATAGTGATTACTCGATTTGAAGCAACGACGAGATGATCCGATTGCTCGGTACTGTTGTTGAAAGCGATGCCCAAGCCTAATTCAAAATAGGAATCGGTGATACTGCGATAATAGCCGGTCGAGCCAAGTGGGGTGGCGATGACTACACCGTCACCGATAATTTCATGTGGGGAGATTGATTGTTCGTCCAACTTCAAGTGATAACGAATGGCATGGCGGGAATTGGCGTTGTGGACAATAATATCATTTAGAGCCAAGAGTTTGGCATCTCCAGCTCGGGCTTCTAATTTAGGTACCGATTTTAATTCATAATCACCGGCCACCGCCCGTCGAAGCAATTCTTCATTACTAAGTTTGGAACAGAGTTTGCAAATCCGGCTGGATTTTAAAATTAATTTTGGAATGCCGGGATAGCGGTGTTCGGCCTGAAAAAAGGTGCCGTCCCCGCCGTAAGCAATGACCAGTTCCGGATCAGTCGCTACCAGTTCGAAGCCGGCTTGTTTGACGGCGATCTCGAGGTCTTTGGCTTGGTCGCCAAAAATAAGGGCTTTCATCCCGTTAGAGATAGACCGCGGACCGCGAAATCCGAGGACTATTTAACATCCTAATAAAAATCGACTTTTGCGTGCAGATCATATTTAGTAAGCGGTCGCGATCTCTAACGGGATTCATTCCTTGATTATTATAAATTACTAAAACATTACTCCGAAGATCTCGGCTTCTAATGAGACATTTAGTCCATTTTACGATTAATTAGTCCAAAAAGCTAACCCCCGGCCAAGGCTTTAGCCTTGGCCGGGGGTTAGCTAGCTTCTTAGACAAAACCAAGCGAGGCCTTTATAATGAAGGACAGGAGTTTCTTTTTGGGAGATTTAAGTTAATGAAAAAACTCAAAACATTTTTTTACAATAGCCTAGCGATCAGCACGGTATTTTTTCTGTCGGCCTCTTGGGTCGGGGCGGCTGTCGTTGGTCCCAATAATCCCGGTGTTATGACCGTTGATACTTCCTCTGGGGCCGGCCCCGGCAATTGGACTATCATTTCACCTTATACCATCGACGGGGCTGAATCAGCTCGAAGTTTGGTGGCCATCAACTCAACCAATAAATACTTAAAATTAACCGGTTTTAATTTTTCGGCTACTCCTATCCCAATCGGGGCCACTATCGATGGCATCACCGTCAGCCTGACTCGGCGCTCAGCGACCGGGGAAATTCAAGACCAGGTTCTATCCTTAGTGACGACTGGCGCTACCACGACCTCTAAAGCCGACACATCGATCTTTTGGCCGACTAGCTATACTGCTAAATCTTATGGTAATAGCACCGACACTTGGGGCCGGACTTGGACGCCGGCCGAGATCAACAGCTCGGCTTTTGGTTTTATTCTGTCGACACATAATACCAGTTTGACCAATGGCCGTTATTCTTATTTGGACGGTGTCACTATGACGGTTAATTACAGTTCCGATGTGACTCCGCCAGTCATTACAATCGGATCGTATAGCACCAGTTCGACCAACCAAGACATCGTGGTTACGGCCAGTACTAATGAGGGCACACTCAATACTTCAACTCACACTTTTAGTGACAACGGAACTTTTGATTTTGTGGCCACTGACCTGGCTGGTAATGTGGCCACCAGTACGGTGACAATTGCCAATATAGATAAAACCGCTCCGACCAGCACGATTTCTTACGATCTCATCACTCCCACTAACACTAATGTCATCGCGACCCTTCACCCCAGCGAGGTGGTGACGGTGACTAATAATAGCGGGTCGTTTGATTACCTTTTTAGCGATAATGGTTTTTTTGTTTTTAATTTTACGGATAGCGCCGGTAATTTCGGTGTAGCGACTGCCACAGTTGGCAATATTGACCGTTTATCACCAGTTGCGACTTTTAATGTCCCGACCAGTCCGACCACTTTGTCGATAGTTTCTGTCATCATCATCGGAGCGGATGTCGATACTTATAAATATCAACTTGATGGAGCCACTTATTCGTTAGAAATGTCAACAACCAGTCCGATCACAATTTCCGACTTAAGTCTTGGTGCTCATCAATTGTGCGTGATTGGCAAAGATTCGGTCGGCAATTGGCAAAATGTGGCTAGCTCCACTTGTGCCAGCTGGACGATTGTCGCGCCAACGCCGGTCGCCAACCCCGTAGCGATATCGGCCGGTCGAAGTTCTAGCCAAATTATGACTCTAGCCCAATTTACTCCACCTCAAGTCGTCTTGGGCGTTAAAACTCTCAATTTATCTCGAAATTTGGGGGTAGGGGCCAAGGGTCTGGAAGTTAAATTATTACAAGAATTTCTGATTACTAAAGCGCTTGGACCCTGGGCTAAAAAATTAAAAAAAGTAGGACCAACAGCTTATTTTGGTCCATTAACTAAATTCACCCTCAAAGAATATCAAAAGAAAGTTGGTATTGTTCCAGTTAGCGGTTACCTTGGCCCTATCAGTCGGACCTATCTAAAAAATCCGTCTAAGTAATTATCGATTTCCCCCGATTCTTGCATAGGCTCAGCCCATGCAAGAATCGGGGGATTTGGTTTTTTGGCTTAAACCCGCTAAGCCCCCTACACCTATCGAAGCATTGTTTTTCCCATTAAAACAGTTAAGCTAAAGAGATGATCCTCGACCCCTTAGTTTTCCCCATTCGCATCAATCGTTATTTGGAATTAACCGGTCAGGCGACTCGCCGAGGGGCGGATGATTTGATTGTCGCCGGTCTGGTCTCGGTTAACGGTCGAAAGGCTGTTTTGGGTCAAAAGATTGAAGCCACTGATCAGGTGGTGCTACTGAAAAAACGCCGGACTAAGGCCTACCAATACGTCTTGTTTAATAAGCCAAAGGGGATTGTCTCGCATTCGCCCCAAGTGGCGGGGGACAAGGCGATCGCTGAAGTGTCCAAGTTTCCTAGCCTTGCCCCGATGGGCCGTTTAGACAAAGCTTCCGAAGGTTTGATTTTGCTGACGGATGATGGTCGGGTGACTGAGCGTTTGCTTAACCCTAAGTCGGGGCACGAAAAAGAATATCTCGTGACGGTCCGGGAAACGGTGCCCGGTTTTGCTGTCAAAATTTTAACCCAGGGGGTGCGCGATCAGGGGGAAAAATTGACAGCCAAGGAAGTGGTGATTCTTGATGACCATAAATTAAAAATTGTTTTGACCGAAGGCCGGAAACATCAAATCCGGCGGATGTTGTCTGCCGTTCGTTTGACCGTGACCGGCTTGAAGCGGGTCCGGATTATGAATTTCCAATTGGGTAGCCTCCGGCCTGGTCAAGGTCGGCCCTTGACCAGGCCGGAACAAGTGGCCTTCTTGACCACTTTAAGCTTGCCGACTAATTAAAAATTTTCAGACAAACAAACCGGCTCCAACAATTTGATTGTTGGAGCCGGTTTGTTTGTTCTTACATCAATTCTTCAGTCTTGGCCTCATCACCGGCACCTTCTTCTACTTCAGATTCATCTTTCTTGGCTTCGTCTTCGGTCTCAGTGACTTCATCAGTGGCCGGGACCACGGCGTCAGTTACTTTTTGTTCATCATCCATAACGATTATCAACTAATTAGGTCTAGTAAAAGACGACCAGCCTCAAGCTTAACCTAGTTCTGACTTAAGTCAACCTTTATGCTATAATCTTGGCCATGACTTTAGTCCTAATTGCCCTCGCCACTTTTCTGGCCACCCTGCTCGGCGGCTTTTTAGCCCTGCGTTTTAAAGACAAACTCCATTTAATTTTAGGTTTTTCGGCTGGGGCGGTGATTGCCGTGGCCTTTTTTGATCTCTTGCCGGAAGCTCTAACTTTGTCCGCCTCGACTTATTCGGTGGAAATGATCAGCACCATGGTGGCCCTTGGTTTTATTTGTTATTTAATTTTAGACCGGCTGATTATCCTTCATCATCACCATCCAGCAGATGGTCATGACCATACTCATCAGGCCAAAGGTATTCTCGGGGCCGGATCGCTGGCTCTCCATAGTTTTCTCGATGGCGTGGCGATCGGCCTGGCTTTTCAAGCTTCGACCGCGGTCGGTGCCGTGGTGGCCACGGCCGTTTTGACTCATGATTTTTCCGATGGCATCAACACCGTCAATTTAATTTTACGCCAAGCGGGGCGAACCAAGAGCGCCCTCTCTTGGCTCTTGATCGATGCCCTGGCCCCAGTCCTGGGAGTGCTGTCGACCTTCGCCTTTACCCTTAGCTCTCCTAATCTCGGCCTGGTCCTAGCTCTCTTTTGCGGTTTCTTTTTGTATCTCGGCGCCAGCGACCTATTGCCGGAGAGCTTCCATTCTCATCCCAAAATGGGGACGACTTTTATGACTATTTTGGGGATGCTGGTGCTGTATCTGGCTGTTCAATTGGCGGGGTTGTAAGAATCTTAGCAAGGTCATTTTTGTTGACAATTTTAGGCAAAGAGATATCATACCAATATAACCACGAAAAAGACCCTAATGTAGATACGTCTGCATTGGGGGCTTTTTCTTTTTACTTCGAACCTGGCCTTGTTTTTAAGAATCTATTTTGAGAATTTCTGATAATGTTCATTAAGAAAAGTTAACTCGGTATTTTTATTTTTTAGTAAGATGGAGCATTTTTCTCGGTCTGGGGCAATGACTCGATCTAAGACGAAATTGTTATCTAAAAATTCCACTAGACAACCGAAATCACCATCGCCGGAAATAACAATACAGCGGTCGAAAGCTTTGGTGTAAAAATCGGAGGTGGTTTTTAAGACCAGTTCGGCGTCGCAATTACCTTTAATCACGCCACCGACCGAAACCGTCTGCTTAAAGATTAAGATAAAACCACATTCTTGGAGGTACTCGTAGAATTTAGTTCTGGCGGGGACCAGACCGATAAAGAGGTAGATATGTTCTGGACTATATTTTTGCCGAAGCCAACCTCGGAATTTCTTATAGTCAATTTCATATCCAAGTTCTTTTGCTCCGCGGTATAAGTTATTACCGTCGATATAGATATTGGTTTTCATCACGAAATTATTTTAGCATATTTTTGAGATTGCCGGAGAGCTTCCATTCTCATCCGAAAATGGGTACCACTTTTATGACGATTTTGGTGATGCTGGTCCTGTACGTGGCGGTTCAATTGACAGGGTTATAATTTCTTCGATTATGAAATCCTTGATCTTGTTCTAGAATTGAGGGGGTATATAATTTAGTTAATTTATTAGTAACTAATCTAATTAAGCTTATGTCGAAAAATACTCTTGGTTTAATCGTTGGTTCTTTTTTAGCTCTTTTCCACGCGGTTTGGTCCTTGGCGGTCGCCATTATGCCGGCGGCCCTGCAAAGTTTTATGAATTGGGTCTTAACAATCCATCATATTTCTCTGCCGATGACCATCATTACGCCTTTTGTCTTGGCCAACGCCGTCATGTTGGTGATTTTCACTTTTGTGATGGGCTATATCTGTGGCTGGGTTCTGGGCTGGTTGCACGAATTGTTGTCCAAGTAAGTTTTAAGGTGCTTAGAAAAACCGGTCGGCTCCATGGGGAGCCGACCGGTTGGGCGTTTTCAAAATGGCACGACTTCAAAATCGACATTCAAGGTGACATCGATATTGACTAGAGCCACCCATCCGCTACCCAGGCCGAAGGTCGTTGCCGGGGTGAAGAAACCGTGACGGAACTTGGACGGCGCGCGATCGTTATAACGATGGATGCAACCATTACAGTGATTGCCCTTGGCCCCGATGCTTAAATTCAAAAGACCAAAGATCTTGTCTTCCGACGGCCAG
>CAYHUF010000021.1:2606-9267 GCA_964359775.1 uncultured Candidatus Saccharibacteria bacterium | reverse complement strand
AAGAATTTTGATAAGAAAACCAAATCCGAGACGGGCCTTCGTAAGATTTTATATACCGCCGGCCAGCCGTAATAGCTTTTTTAATTATTGACAATTCCGCTTTATTTAATTCACCCAATCGACCACTGCAGACTGGACTGCCGAAAGTTTTTTTGCCTTCACTGGGAAAGGGTTGCCCCTTCAAGATCGCCCAAATGGCAACCGCCACCATGTGTTTACACAGATAATCATTTTGCCCCAAATAACATTCGCAAGCACCTTGATCATAATGACGATTATCAACATAAACCCGATAGGGCTTGGTCCCTAACACCGTCGCGGAAAAGCCGTTTAATTCTTCCTTAAATCTGGTGACCTTATCGCCCTCATACAAACTAAGCGCTTTCTCAAAAGTTGCCTGGTCGGTCGCAAACCTAATTTTATCTAAATCAAACTTAGGGAGCATTTCATTAAAATTATTTGAAATTTTTAATTATAAGCTAACCTCACGGTCGTAAGAATAGGTTATAAGATGATTAAATCAATCTATTAAGCCGAGCGATCTAAAATCTTGAAACCGTCAAAAATCGCTTCGCAGATAAAGTTTTCTAATTGACTTTGGTCAGCTTTGGTTTGGCCTTGATAAAGATAAGTGTAATAAAGCCGTTTTTGTTCTTGGCGAATAATCGCCGGTGCCAAATTGGCTTTTAGCAACATCGCGCCCATCAAGAGGCGCCCAATCCGGCCATTGCCGTCTGAAAAGGGGTGGATTTGCTCAAATTGACTATGGGCTTTCGTCACCAAACCGATTGGATCGGCAGTCGACTTAATTAACTCTTTGATCAAAGGCGGGATTAAATCCGGCACGCGCAAATAGTTGGCCGTCGGCAAATCGACGCCGGTAATTCTGACTCCGTGGCGACGATACAAACCGGCATCCGGCCTAATCCCATTCATTAAAATGCTGTGGAGTTTTAAAATCAATTTCTCATCCAGCTGACCACCTTGGTCCAAATAAGCAAACAGATAATTCAAAGCCGTTTGGTGGTTTTTGGCTTCCAATTGTTCAATTAAACTTTTATTCGGTAGGGCCGTATTATCAAAGAGAATGGCCGCCGTATCTGGTTCAGTCAAAGTACTCCCCTCAATACTATTGCTATGATAAGTGAGCTTTAAAATAAATTCATCGCGGATATCGGGATTGCTCAAAATTCGCTTGATCACGCTTTGATAAGTCCTCGATTTTTCCTGCAGGGCCTGTTTTTTGGCCAAGAGCTGATCGCTGGGAATAATTTTTTGACCGGTTACTTCCAAAAATAATTCATCAATGGCCGATTGATGTTTAGTCCGAGGAATTGCCTTACCGGTTCGCCAACGATTCAAGGCCACAAAAGACACCCCTAATTTAGTGGCCAGTTTGGTTTGAGTCAGACCTAAGGTTTTTTGGATAAGTTCCAATTTTTGGCGAAGCGTCATCTTGATCGATTATTAAAACTTAAGCTTGAATATAGCAAACTATATAAAGTTAGTCAAATATCGTCAATCTTTATATAGTTAATAACTATCATCTCTCCCCCTACACCTCCAACAACAATCGTTCCAAATGAAAGTCAAAAGCATCCGAACCCAAGAAATACTGGTGGTAATGGCGGAGGAATTGGCCAGCCAAAGTTTTTAGCTCTTCTTCCGTATAGTTCTCACTTCCCCGCTTGGCTTTGGCAAAGGCGTAGGGGCTCGGACCTTTGGGCTCTTTAACTTTGGTCGTCTTGGCCAGCAATAATAATTTCAGCTGACTCCACAGCGGCCAGAAAATTTCAAAATCTTCGGCCCCACTTAATTTCGCTTGCCAAAATGCCAACCACAATTTTTGTTTGTTGCGAGCGGTCAGGGCATCCGACAAGGCGAAGCGGTTAAAACTCGATTTGGCTTCAATCTCCTTCTGATCAAAACGCAAAACCTTGGCCGCCAGCTTTTCCAGTTTGCTTAAAATTTTAGGATCAAGTTCGGCCTCGAGAAAAATAAAGACATTCGACGATTCGGCCAAGTCGCTTAATTTTTCTAAAATAATCGGCCCGGCACTTTTATGGGCCAGTAGCTGATTGAGACCAACTAAATATTTTTGATAAAACAAACCTTGGCTTTGCAATAATTCGGCGAGGTTGGCTTCGCTAAAATTTTCATTGTCCCACAGAAAAAGCGATCCTTCGGGATGGCGCTCCTGAAGGGAAGTAACCAGACCGTGATATTTGGTCTGGCTTTTATTGAAATCAGTGCCGTGGAGGAGGTAATACATTTACCCGCTTAACTTTTGTTTGTTAAAAATGCGACCATTTATTTTTATCTATATTTTAAATTTATTACGCTTATTAGTGAGTACACCACAAAAGTTTGGCGGGTGGGGTCCAATGACTCCTAACTTTTAGCCATTAAAAAGTAGTTAGCTAACATCTTTTTGGCACTGTTCCGTCCCCAACCGGTCTTAAGAAATTGCTCTCTAACAAAGGCATCTTTTGGATTAAGGAAGGCTTCATAATATATAAGTTTCAATTTACCACGCTTTTTAGTGGCTGGCACTTTTTTAGAATTATGCAATTTGAGGCGTATTTTTAAGTCTTTAGTGCAACCGACGTATAATTCTCCATCATTATCGCTTTTGAGAATATAGACGTATTGCATAATTCTGATGGCTAAAAGTTAAGCGTCCAAGTCCAGTCCCACTGGAGCGTGATCGGACCCATAAACTTCCGTCTCGATCCAAGCCCGTTTAATTTTCGGCGCCAACTTTTTGCTGACCCAAAAATAATCGATCCGCCAACCAACATTGCGATCCCGGACCCCGGCCCGATAGCTCCACCAGGAGTATTCAATTTTCTTGGGATGGAGATAGCGATAGGTGTCGATAAAGCCAGCCGCCTCTAACTTATCGGCCCAAGCTCGCTCCTCGGCGGTGAAGCCGGGATTGCCGACATTGTCTTTCGGTCGAGCCAAGTCAATCTCCTGATGGGCCACATTAAAGTCGCCACAGATCACCACTGGTTTGGTTTTTTCTAATTTTTTTAAATATTTCAACAAGGCTTCATTAAAATCAGTTTTGTAACCCAGGCGAGTTAGCTCATGATTAGCATTGGGAAAATAGACGTTAACAAAATAAAATTGGGGCAAATCGGCCACTTGAACTCGGCCTTCCAGATCGAACTCTTTCGGCCCAAAACCGTTAGTGACTTTGACTGGGGTCTTGGCCAGGATAGCCGTGCCACTATAGCCCGGACGTTTAGCCGGGTGCCAATACTCTTCATATTTTTCAAAGTCGAAAGTCTCCTTCAGCCTGGCTTCGTCGCTGATTTTGATCTCCTGCAAGCCCAAGAGGTCTGGCCGTGCCGATTTCAGCCAGTCGGAAAAACCCTTTTTAGCCACCGCCCTAATTCCATTCACATTCCAAGAGATCAACTTCATGTTGGTTTAGATACTCTATTTAAGCGTTAGTTGGCGAAAGATACAAGCCCTGGACAGTAGCCGACAAATTCGAATAATTAAATCCGAAATTCTAAACAAATTTTAAATTTCAAATCATAAATCGTAAACGGTCAGGTTTGTTATTTGGATTTTAAGATTTGGTGCTTGTTTCGGATTTAGGATTTATAATTTCGAGTTTTGATTTTCTCATCATTTAAATTTACTTAAGACCGCAAAATCTTGTTTCAAAGTTTCTTTCAGATGTTGATTGTAAATCGCCGCCGCCGGATGATAGAGCGGGACTAAAGTAATCGGACCAAAAGGCGCTTCGATTTCTAAAACTTGTCCATGGAGATTGCTAATTGAGCCGGCCGGTAAATTGTATTTGTTTAATAGGTAACTCATCGAGAAACGCCCCAAGGTGGCAATGACTTTTGGCTGAAGAATGGCAATCTGGCGATCAAGGTAAGGGGCGTAATAAGCAATCTCGGCCGGTTCCGGGTCGCGATTTTCCGGTGGGCGGTCTTTGACAATATTGGTGACATAAACTTCGGCCCGGGACAAACCGATACTGCCGAGCAGTTCGTCGAGAATCTTGCCGGCCGCCCCACAAAAGGGGCGACCGGACAGGGCCTCGTTTTTCCCCGGGGCTTCGCCGATAAACATAATTTTGGCCTCGTGGCTCCCCTCGCCGATCACCGGCCAATATTTGTTGGCCGTCCGATAAGTAAAAAGCGGTGACTGATGGTCCACCAAAAGCTCTTGTTTAATTGCCAAAAGAGCCGTCGTCTTTTCCTTGTCAGTTTTAGCTTGGCCCTTAGCTTGGCCCATTGTCATCATGATCTCCCGCTGTAAAAGTTTGATTGAGATGTTTTTGAAAAGGTCTTTCAATAAAACCCAATAAGAAAACTAACAGGGATAAAAGAGCAGCGACAATCGCTAAACCAAACAAACCAAAACCACAGGCCATACCGACTCCGGCCGCCAACCAGAGTCCAGCCGCAGTAGTCAGACCGGTCAATTTAGACTCTCGAAAAATAACTAAACCAGCTCCTAGAAAACCAATTCCTAATGGGATTTGAGCGGCCATTCGCAGGGGATCAAAAGTGGTTAAATTTAAATATTGAGTGGAAATAGTTTCGGCCACTACAATAAATAAAGCGGCTCCTAAAGAAACCAGAGCATAAGTCCGCAGGCCGGCCATCTTACCGGCGGCGGTTCGTTCAATTCCTAAAATCGATCCTAGTAAGAGAGCCACGACTAAACGCCAAGTAAGTGTCGCTAAAGAATAAGTGATCATATGTCTAGAGTATATCGCAAAACAAAAAACTCCGCCAAGAGCGGAGTTTTTTGTTTTGCGAATCAGTTAAAATTACTGAGCAGAAGTTTCAACTGGAACGTCGGTAGCAGTAGGAGCAACATCGGTTGCAGGAGCAACGTCAGTAGCTGATGCCTGAGAAGTGGTAGTAGCGGTTTGATCATTGATCGGAGTGACAGCGCCCTGGTTAGAGTACCAAACAACACCGGCAATAATCAAAATGATAACGATAGCGACAATGATGTAATTCTTCATATTTTTCACCTATAGGTTTTAATCGACCTTTCCCAACAAGAGTTGTGGTTTAATAGTAGCGTTTTTAAGATAAAAAGGCAAATTCTAGCCTTGTGTGGATAAAGCCGGCCTAGTGACAACTTTTAAAGGGTACGACTTTTTCTCACCCTCCCAAGTTTTGATAAAATCAAAATTTAGGAGGGTAAACTCTGAAAAGCCTGAATCCGCCAGCCGGCGGACCAGCTCGTCAGCCTCAGAACCCCCTTAAAAAGTATCACTTCGACCAAAATTAAAGCTCCCCCCAACGCTGGCCAGTCTCCCCTTCCACCACCAAGGGCAAATTGATGCCCGGAATATTTTCCATCGCTTGTTTAACAATACTTTTGACTTCAGCAAGATATTCGGTTTTGACTTCAAACAACAACTCATCGTGAATCTGGAGCAAAAACGGAGCTTCCTGAATCAAGCCTTTGGCTCGCAAAGCTCGGTCAGCTTCGATTAAAGCTTTTTTGATAATGTCAGCGGCGGTACCTTGAAGTGGCGCATTCATCGCCATCCGCTCCGACTGGGCGCGGACAAAAGGCAATTTGGATTTCAGACCGGGAAAATAGCGCCGGCGACCAAAGAGAGTTTCAGTATAACCAAGCCTGGTGGCGTCGGAGATAACCTGCTCAAAATAAGCTTTGATGGTTGGGAAGGTTTGAAAATATTGCTGGTAAAATTTTTCAGCCTCTTCTTTGGTGCTACCGAGATTACGCCGGAGGGCATTGACCCCCATGCCATAGATAATACCAAAATTGATCACCTTGGCTTGCCGGCGCATATCTTTAGTCACCTGGTCCGGAGTCACACCAAACACTCGCGAAGCGCCCGAGGTGTGAATATCGGCCCCGCTCTGAAAAATTTTAAGTAACTCTTGATCACCAGACATAATCGCCAAGACGCGCATTTCGATTTGAGAATAATCCAAAGCCAGAAAAGTGAAGCCTTTACTTGCCATAAAAATATTACGGATTTCCGGGCCTGACTCGCCCCGAGCTGGAATGTTCTGGAGATTAGGGTTGGTGGAGGACATCCTACCCGTCGTCGTTCCAGCTTGATTTAAAGTGGTGTGAAGACGATTATCGGCATCCAGCAAATCAGGCAGATTATCTAAATAGGTCGACAGTAATTTCTGCCACTCGCGGGGCTCGAGAATTAAAGCGATGATCGGATGGACATCCACCAACTTCGCTAATTCTGATTCGCGAGTGGATTGAGCTCCGCCAGCGGTTTTCCGTAAACCTTTGAGTGAAATTTTTAATTCAGTAAATAAGACCTCACCTAATTGCTTTGGTGAATTGAGATTAAATTCATGGCCAACCAAAGCAAAAATTTTCTGACTGACTGCTTCCAACTTGTGACGATAAGTTTTTGCCAACTCGGCTAGTAATTTGGTATCAATCAAAATCCCCCGCTCACGAGCCGCCTCTAAAATCGGAATCAGTGGTTTTTCAATTTTTTCATAAACGGCTTCAAGCTTGAGTTCCTGAAGCTTGGCAAAAATCTTGGCCCGGGCGACCGCCAAGTCGGTCGTGCCGGCATAAGCAAAAATTTCCTCGGCGCCGGGCGTAGTCAGTTCGGAATTAATCAACCACAGAGCTAGGCCGATTTCGCGGATCGCCACCGGGTCCCCCG
>CAYHUF010000021.1:0-2596 GCA_964359775.1 uncultured Candidatus Saccharibacteria bacterium | reverse complement strand
AAAAAAACCCCCCCCCCGCGCGGGCCCCTTGCCGCGCCCCCCCGGGGGGGCGCCCCCCCCGGCCCCCCCCCCGGCCTCCTCAACTTCATCCTCCCCCTTCTTTCTACCTAAACTCTGACTAAAATTCTTCACCCGAGCCAATAAAGATTTAAATTCCAAACTCAAGAATAATTTTTCCACCGCCGGCACTTGAAAACCTTCAGCCCAAGTTTGCTCCGATAATTTAAATTCAATCGGAACATCTCGCCGAATTAAAGCCAGGGTTTTAGAAAACAAGGCTTCTTCTTCACCGGCTTTCAACAACTCAATCATTCGAGCCTTAATGCCGGCCTGCAAAAAAGCTTCATCGCCTTTTTTCAATTTGAGATACATTTTTTCCAAACTACCAAAATTGGTAATCAGATCAGTCGCCGTTTTCTCGCCGATGCCGGTAATGCCAATGATGTTGTCAGACGGATCCCCTCGTAGACCTTTGTAATCCGGCAAGAGTTCTGGACCAAAACCGAAACGGGCCCGCACAGTCGGTTCATCATAAAGGATAGTATCATTAATGCCTTTTTTCAGGGTGTAAACCAGAACCTTGTCTTTGGATACCAATTGCAGAGTATCCATATCGCCGGAAGCAATCACTACCTGCAGATCCTTCTCAGTTTTAGTTTGTTCAACAATCGTGCCCAACAAATCGTCGGCTTCGAAACCCGGCACTTCGTAAATAGAAATATTAAAAGCGGTAAAAATTTCGCGCGAACGAATAAGTTGCGCCACTAAAGCATCTTCAGCTTTGGGTCGCTTGGCTTTGTAACCATCATAAGCTTGTTTACGGAAAGTTGGTTCCGGTCGATCATAACAGGCCACCAAATAATCCGGCTTTAATTCCGCAATCAACTTAATCAGCATGGTCGATAGGCCATAGAGCCCACCGGTCGGCTCACCGGCACTGGAAGTAAATTCCGGCAAGGCATGATAAGCCCGGTGGATAATGGCGTGAGCGTCAATGAGAACTAACTTTTTCGGATATTTGCTTTTAGCCATGGAATTTTAATTTCGCGTTCATCTTCACTAAGGTGTCGAAAAGAAATTGATTTAGCTTTTTTACCTAGACCGCCAACTTGTTCCGGCCATTCTATCACGATTAAATTTTTCGGTTCGAGTAGAAGCTCGGCCCACTTGAGGGCCGCTAAATCAGTCGGGTCCTTGAGTCGGTAAAAGTCCCCGTGAACCAGCTGATGAAAACCGGTTTGGGCCGATTTGCCTGGCGCCAGGTGATATTTCTTGAGCAAGACAAAGGTTGGACTGGTGGCCACACTCCGCACCCCTAGGGCTTTGGCCAGGCCTTTAACGAAAGCGGTCTTGCCGGCTCCCAGCTCACCCGAGAGGGCCAAAACGGTAGCTTGGCGGCCAACCCTAAGCTCAAGAGCCACTCGAGCGGCCAAAGCCTCGGTCTCAGCCAAACTTTTGGAGCGAAGAATCATATAAAGTCATTCTACAAAACTCCCCCGCTTTTGCCTATCAGGCAAAAGCGGGGACCAATCCGAAAACATTATAACACATCATTTTGTGCGAAATCCGATTTCGCACAAAAAAGTCAAAAAGGATAAACAAAAAAGGCGCCGGGTGTGTATGGAAATGATACACCCGGACGCCAGATAAAATTGGGCTTCAGTAGGGTGTCTAACCCTACTTGTGGCGAGAACCTCTCGCCACCGGCTGTGACGGCCGGTTGGCCTGCCACTGCCGAGCCAGGTTTTGGACCCCCTGGCTTATAGTTTGCAGATTTCTCTGCTGCTGGCGAAGCTTTTCGGCTTCAGCCCGATTCTGCTCGGCTTGGCGGTAGGCCCGATCCCGCCGATAATTATCGACGGATCTTTGGGCCTGCTGTTGACGATAGAGCTCATTCCGAGCCCGATCGTTTTCCAGCAGGTGGGCTTCGCGGGCCCACTCGAGCGCCTCTCGCTCGGTCATCCCCGCCGGAGCCGGCTGGTTGGCCAAATTCTGACGTGTGGCCAAAATATTGGTTTCCGTCAGACTAACGCCTGGGTACATCGGCGGGATAGTCACGCACCCACCCAGAGCCAAAACCGACAACAAAACAAGGCACTTTTTCATGATATTTCTCCTTTTTATCCTGACCCTCGGCCAGGAGTTGATTTCTCCCAATACCCCCTGTCAAACAGCTACCTTCTGCTTCTATTATAGCATAGTATACCCTATTTTGTCAAGGGCTAACATGGATTACGACTGATTGTGCCGAAAAAGCCTTATTTTAAGCCAGATTTAGGTTAAGATAAAAATTGGATCATTTTTATTCCTCCATTGTCTTAATTTTCTCTTCATTTTAGTTCAATGGAAGCGAATTAAAATGAAGAGAGGGATTTTATTCTACCGCAGCCCCCCACTTTTGCCTATCAGGCAAAAGTGGGGTTCAAGATATAATATTACAACACATGTTTTTGTGCGAAATCGGATTTCGCACAAAAACTCCCCGACCGTAGTCTAGGGAGAAAAAAATAACAATTGCGAGAGAACACCTGGTTACCATCGTTCCACCTGTTCGGGTTCTCGACGGAGTTCGCATTGACGTTCCAGCCGTCGTCGT
>CAYHUF010000020.1:8333-9550 GCA_964359775.1 uncultured Candidatus Saccharibacteria bacterium | reverse complement strand
ACGCAAGTCGTAATCGGACAATTATTGCTGTTGTAAGTGGTAATATTTGTTCCGCCAACACAGCTAGAAACAGGTGAGGCCGGGCAAGGTGACTGGGGTGAGGCAATCGGACAGACGAAGTCACAAGATGGGCCGGTCCGGCTGACATTCGAACCATCCGGGCAAGTTTTAATGTCTTTGGCGCAGATAACATTAGAATTAACGAGACTTAAATGAGTAGGGTTGGCAGTAACGTCTAAGGCATTATGATTGGAGAGCGAGTTAAAATTTGAATCAACACCAACAATACTGGAAGCAACCAAGGTTGGTTGAACGGTCACGTTATCAATATTAGCGACGACATCAGAGATAAGGGTTAAATCCTTCCATTGACTCTGACTAAGGGGGATAATCATATTAGAGAACGAGTACAAGTTTGATCCACTTCCACTAGAGACAAATTTTGTCGCGCCATCAACCAATCTCAGATTTTGCAAACCGTTGGCGTTAGGGTTTAGTTTAAAATTAAGACTATTGATCGTCCCACTCTTCTCTTGTAATTTCAAACTGAAAACTCCCAAAACAACATCGGGGGTGACTTGAGTAGCTGAACTTGTCACCGTTCTCTCAATCGGACTACTAGGACTCAAACGGGTAGAAATAATTGAGGAGATATTCTCGTCAATAATTTTTATATAAACCGTATTACTCTTGCCAACCACATTTTCCACAGTCACTGGGTAAAAACCTAAAGCCAGCGACCTTACTTGGAAAGTGGCGCTGGTATCACTAAATTTAGTGGGAGTATAACCAGATTTTGTACCAACAGTAATATTTGTTAGCTTAGACAATCTTTCACCTTGCAAAGTGATCCAATAACTTGAGTAACCTGCGGAGGATTGATCTACTTGAACCGAAGATGACTTAATCCATGGCCCGCGTTCCCCAATGATCATCATTGAGCTTGTCTGGCTATTGGCGACATCAGAAAGAGACATAATCTGAATCTCCTGAGAGAAACTAGGTTTTGCGCGATAAGTAAAATTGGTCAGTTTCCCGTAATAGGAACCGGCAAACATTTGGTTGATCGAACAAGAGACCATAATACTAAAGTCAGCTTTTTGTCCCGCCTTAATCAAGAGACCATTCCAATCCGAGATGGAAGAAGGTGCCGCACCATGTAATGGTTTTTCGGAAGTTTGACAGCGATCAGTCGTCGGACGGCCAGTCGTCTGAAT
>CAYHUF010000020.1:0-8323 GCA_964359775.1 uncultured Candidatus Saccharibacteria bacterium | reverse complement strand
AATCAACCCAACACCAAAGGGAGCCTCTGATAAATACAAGTCATCGGCTCCAGCTAAAATATTAGCGTGAAAAATCGCTCTCAATTCAGGCGCGCCGGTGCTAGAGTTGAAAGTGGCATTGATGGTTTTGGAATCGATGATGATGGTTGGTTGATCGGTTTGAGACCCAGTCAATTGAAAAGTAACAGTAACAGGATTTGATGTCGAACTACCACTTGGCCCCGTGCAGGAGATGCTGTAAGTTGCTGTCGAGGAGAGAGAAACTGTTATGGAACCAGCACTCGGTAAAATCTGTTTTTCAAAGTTACAATAAGTAGCGTTAATTGAAGACCAAGAGAGAACCGTCGTTCCAAATTTTCCATCAGATACAATAGAGGTTGGATAGGCGGTTAGTGTGACATCAGGCTGGGTTGAAGCTGATCCCACCACCCGGACCGTCAAACTGGATTGAGCTGAAGTGCTACAAGGAGCAAAAGAAGAATTAACCGTATTCCCTATGACCGAAGGATACTTGCAATCAACGTTTCCTTTAACCACAAACTTAACCGTGTAAGTGCCGACTTTAGTATAGGTATGAGTAAAAGTTGAAGTTTGACTAACGGAAGTTTTAGGAATTAAAGCTCCAGTTAGAGCGCTGTAAGCAGGGCTATCACCCCAGTCAACCGAATAAGTCAGATTGGCTCCGTTCGGGCCGGTGGCATTAACTGTCCAAGTCCCTGTTTGACCGACATTCAATGAATTCGGTCCGGAGACGGAGTTGATGGTGATATTAGAATTATTGATACTGCCACAAAGCCCGGACAATTGTTTGATTGATTCCGGTCCGAAGATGCCATTGACAGCCTTAAGATTATTGGCTCGTTGCCAATTGCGAACAGCCTGTCTGGTCAAGGTGCCAAAATAGCCGGTCAAACTATTCGACTGAAGGTAACCTTGGCTGATTAAATACTGCTGGAGACTGGAAACGCTCGATCCTCGACTAGCTAGATTCAAAGTCTGGTTGATTAGTGGGCAAGCCGGAGCAGAGCCGGAGATTGTCGAACCCAGGCCGCCAACACCTGTAGCTTGAGCCGAGCTGGTGACGGGCACGATCACCAGGGCGAATAAAGCGAGGCTAAGGAGATATTTTTTCATAAGCGAAGGAATCTTGGTTAAACCAAAAATTTATTAATGAGTAATTATTAAATGAAACTAGAGATAGTTTAACTATAACACCGCCCCCCCTATGGCTATAACAATAAAGGGGATAACGAAAACCCCGCTCCAAACCGTCAGGTTTGGAGCGGGGTTGAATTTTTTTAGCGTTTGTTTGCTTACTTGCTTACCAGCTTATCCGCTTACTACTTGTTTAGCCTTTTCTCCCTTTCTTCTTCCGGCGAGCCACAATCGCAAAGTTGGAGTATTTCTTCGGTCGGCGGGTTTTAACCCCACCGGTAATCTTACCCCAAGCCGTCTTCGGACGACGGGTACCACGGCCTTGGCGACCTTCACCACCACCGTATGGGTGGTCAACCGGATTCATAGCCGAACCACGAACTGTTGGGCGAACACCCATCCAGCGGGAGCGACCAGCTTTACCCCAATTAGCCAAGCGGTGTTCGTCATTAGACACAGCCCCAATCGAAGCCCAAGCCAATTCATTAATCTTACGAACTTCAGAGGAAGGTAATTTGAGACTAGTGTAACCGGCATCGGAAGCCAAAACTTCGGCAAAGGTACCAGCGGAACGAATCAGTTTGGCTCCCCCTTTTGGTTTGATTTCCACATTGTAAACAAAGGTTCCCACTGGAATTTTGGCCAATGGCAAGCGATTGCCGACTTTGATTTCGGCGGTTTCAGAAATTAAAACTTTGTCCCCCACTCGCAAAGAGTTGGGAGCCAAGATGTAGGCGCGTTCGCCATCGGCGTAGACCACCAAAGCGATAAAACCAGAGCGGTTTGGATCGTATTCAATCGTTTCAATTTTGGCGGGAATATTAAATTTAATCAATTTAAAATCAACATCACGAAAAGCTCGCTTATGTCCGCCCCCTTTGTGACGAACAGTGATTCGGCCCTGATTGTTGCGACCAACAAAACGCTTACCACCCTTGGTTAGTGGTTTATGAGGGGTGTCAGTCGTCAGCACGGTCTTGTAGGAGACCACGCTCATTTGCCGACGGGATGGGGTTGTTGGTTGATACTTTTTCATAATAATTTAATGGTCTTGTTTGAATTTCTATATACTAAATACTATTTACCATATACTGCCCTACACCATTTCAATCTTATCGCCAGCTTTCAAAAAAACCAAAGCCTTTTTAAGGGCTGAACGACTTCCTTTTTTACCGCGACGCATCAAAGTCTTGGCTGGTAAATTAACAATATTAACTTTCAAAGGAGATACTTTGTATAAATCCTTAATTGCTTGCTTGATCTCGATCTTGTTGGCTCCAGGTGGAACAACAAAAGTATAGACCGGATGATTCGCTTCCAAATGAAAAGTAGCCTTCTCGGTAATCCGAGGTTTAGTGAGGACGATTTTGGAGCTTAAATTGTTGCCGATTTTGGACATATTATTTTACTCGAGGCATTAACATCGTCTGGATATTAGCCGGCTCCGGTAAGAGGATGTATTTATAAGTAATTAAATCCATAGGATTTAAATTCCGAACTTCCGTGACTGTCACGGTCTTGATGTTGGCAAAGGTTTTTTCCACCATTTCATCTTTAGCCACTGTCGCCACCAATAAACGACGACCGCGAGCATAATTGATTTTTTCAAAACCATCAAGCTTAGCTAATTTCTCCAATAAAACTTGGCCGGTTTTAGTTTTGCCATCAAGTTTCAAAGTATCCAAGAATAAAATCTCTCCATCTTTGAATTTGCGAGACAATAAGGTGAAGAGGGCGTTAGTCTTCATCTTTTTGTTAATTTTCTTGGTAAAATTAACTTCCTTGGTTGGGCCATGAGTGACACCGCCCCCAATCCAGATTGGTGAACGACTGGAACCGTGGCGAGCGCGACCGGTACCTTTTTGCTTCCAAGGTTTCTTACCGCCACCTCGAACTTCACTGCGACCCTTGGTATGAGCCAAAACTGTACGGGCATTAGACAGCATGGAGAAAACTACCTGATGGACCATGTCCGCCTTCCACTTCAAACCAAACAGCTTCGGATCCAGTTTCGCGGTTCCGGCTGTTTTGGCCTCCTGATTGTAGACGGCAGTTTCCATAATTATTTGCTGACGATTTCGATTAAAGTACCTCGGCGACCAGGAACAGCTCCCTTGACCAGGATTTCATTGGTATCTTTGTTGATTTTAATCACGCGAGAACTGCGCAAAGTCACTCGGTCTGAACCCATCCGGCCGGCCATCCGAACGCCCTTGAACACGCGCTGTGGGCCCGTGGCGCCAATGGAACCTGGCTCACGCTCAGAGTGCTTCTGACCATGGGAGCGTGGCCCACCGTGGAAACCATGGCGTTTGACGACCCCTTGAAAGCCTTTACCTTTGGAGACGCCAGAAATTTGAATTGGCTCCCCTTCTTCAAAAATAGACAGGTCGATGGTATCGCCCAAATTGAAAGCTGACGGATCAGCCACTTTGAACTGGCGGATGAATTGGAAGCTTTGGCCGTCTTTGGAACCAGCGGCGGCGGCATGGCCCCGAGAAGCTTTGGTAGCCGTCTTGGCCCGCTTGGCACCGAAACCGATTTGAACGGCATCACAATTGTCAGTAGCCTTGGTTTTAATCTGGGTGACAGTCGCCGGCCCAGCCAAAATGACCGTGCCCGCAATCGCGTGGCCGGCATCATCGAAAATTTGAGTCATGGCTTGTTTAGTGCCGATCAGGAATTTCATATACTCGATGCGAATGATACAAATAAATACGCGAATGTTACGAATAAATACAAAAGCAGTAACAAAAAAACTTGCTCCGTGGAACAAATCCCTAATCAAGTCCTAACGAATATGACTAGAATCTAATTCCCTTGAGCAATCTAACATTTTTAGAATACCCTACCTTGTTATTCTCTACAGAGGATAGTCCCCAAAGAGCTTGAAGAATATTAGCAAATTTCAGGCCTTTGTCAATTATGGAGAAAAACAATCCCCGGTGTCGCTAGCGACGCCGGGGTAGACTACTCTAAATCTCAGCTAATGGCCTAGGGCATAGAGAACAAAAACCGGTAGATCGTTGTAATTGTGGAAATTGGTATTGGGTTCTCCACTGGTAAAACCTAGGGATTTACTTAGACAGCCTTTGTTTTTACGAATCGTGAACAACCCAAAACTGAATGGATTGTCTGTCCCGGGATTACTCCTGGGGATAGAGATCGGCAAACTAAGAGCGATAATGTACCCCGAGTAGACCTTGGGAGGCCTCCAATCATGGGCAAAGACTGCTCCTGCCCAAGAAGAAAGGGGCTTCCCGCAACGCTTCTCGACCCGGCTATAGATGTCGGCCAAACTGATCCAACCAGCCGGGCTTTTTGGCTTCAGGTCATTGAGACTGACCATCTCCAAACTCTCCGAGGCATTTTCCACCGGAGTGGAAGCTTTCAATAAAAGCCGACCAAGAGGAGTAGCCACGCAACGACGACGCCACAACCAAGCACGAGAAACTGTAGCCGGACAAGAGACAAATATCGACATTCTAAGCACCCTCCGAGTGTTTTAGTTAATCCAGGAAACGTTCCCACGACAACGAGCAATATTCTAACCAACATTTGTACCACTTTTTTTAAAAAATGCAAATTTTCGTGACCAAATTGGACAAGGTTTTGAGGATATGGATAATGACGACAGAGACTTTCCTCCCAAGAAATACCTCAAACATCCCCTGAAAGGAGGTGAAGAAACATGCCCTTGAATATGATTCGGGGGAATTTCCCAAGCGACACTTGCGATGATTGCCAGAAGACAAATTGTTGCACTTACCGGCTAGGGCAAAAACACTGGCTAAGGCAGACGAAGGGGAAAGGTTCGCTCTGCACTCCATGTTTCAACAAACAAGTCCAACAAGGGAGTCAGTCGCCAAGTGGTGGGAGGAGACACTGACATGAGGTGCGATCGCCAAAGGCTCGGTTTAAGGTTCCCGGCAGAACCAAACCGAGCCTTTCTCTTTTTTGACCAAAACCAAACCCCCGCGGGCCATCAGGCCCGCGGGGGTTTGGTTTTTATAAGCGTTTTATCCGCGTTTAGTACGCGTCTTACTACATCATCTTGACGTCGATATTGACCCCGGAAGGCAAATTGAGATTGGTCAGGCTTTCGATAATTTTCGGCGACGGGTTGGAAATGTCCACCAGGCGCTTGTGCACCCGCATTTCAAACTGTTCGCGGGAATTCTTATCAATAAAGCTGGACCTGTTGACTGTATATTTTTTAATCTCGGTCGGAAGTGGAATCGGGCCGTTAATTTTAGCATCATAACGCATCGCCGTATCGACGATTTGTTTGACGCTAGCATCGAGGACCTTGTTCTCGTAGGCCGAGACCCGGATCCGGAGTTTGCTCGAATCTGGGTTATCAGTCTTCTTGGCGGTCTTTTTTGCCTTAGGAGTAGTAGCCATAATTTTGATTAAGCGACGATTTTGGTGACGACACCGGCACCGACAGTCTTACCACCTTCACGAATAGCGAAGCGGAGTTTTTCTTCCATAGCGACAGGAGCCATCAATTTAACATTGAAAGTGACCGTATCGCCAGGCATAACCATTTTAACATTTTCATCAAGGGTCACTTCACCCGTCACATCGGTCGTCCGCATATAGAACTGCGGTTTGTAACCGGTGAAGAACGGGGTATGGCGACCACCTTCTTCTTTTTTCAAAATATAAACTTCAGCAATAAAGTCGGTGTGCGGCGTAACCGAACCCGGCTTGGCCAAAACTTGACCACGAGTAACATCTTCCTTTTTCAAGGAGCGGAGCAAGAGTCCGGCGTTATCGCCAGCCATGCCTTCGTCGAGAGATCGGTTGAACATTTCAATGCCGGTGATAGTAGTCTTGATCGTGGCTTTAATACCAACGATTTCCACTTCCTCACCAACTTTCACCACACCGCGTTCGATGCGGCCAGTAACGACGGTACCACGACCCTCAATCGAGAAAATATCTTCGACCGGCATCAAGAACGGCTTATCAACTTCACGGAGCGGATCCGGAATGTATTCATCGAGAGCCTTGACCAATTCCACAATCGGTTTGGCAGCTTCATCATCAAAACTCTTAGTATCCAAAGCTTTAAGAGCTGAACCACGGATAACCGGGACATTGGCGCCATCATAACCTTGCTTGGTCAAAAGTTCGCGAACTTCCTCTTCTACTAGGTCAACTAGCTCAACATCGTCCACCATATCCACCTTATTGAGGAAGATAACGATTTTTGGCACCCCAACCTGGCGAGCCAAGAGCACATGTTCACGAGTCTGAGGCATAATCCCGTCAGTGGCAGCCACCACGATAACCGCACCGTCCATTTGAGCGGCCCCGGTGATCATGTTTTTAATGTAGTCAGCGTGACCAGGCGCATCAATGTGAGCATAGTGACGCTTAGGGGTTTCGTATTCAGAGTGGTGAAGCGCAATCGTAATCCCCCGAGCTTTTTCTTCTGGAGCATTATCGATCTGATCAACTTTTTCTGCCCGAGCACTGTAGCCGAGATCCTTTCCCATCCCAAGGACGTGAAGAATAGCGGCGGTCAAAGTGGTCTTGCCGTGGTCAACGTGGCCAATAGTACCAACGTTCACGTGAGGCTTAGACCGGTCAAATTTCTCTGCCATAATAATTAATATTAACTAAAAAACTAATAAATTGCCTGTTATATTCCTTTTTAAAAGGTTTAACACTAAAAAAGCTACGCACAGACGCAAGTAACATCATAGCAGAAGACAAAGGATAGTCAATATTTTGGCAGTGAGGATAAAGGGAAGTTGGGATTTGAGATGAAAAACCAAAAAACCTAACTTGCGATAAAATGGTAATTGTGGTATAAACGAGACAGAAAGCACACAACCGGGCTAAGCCCAGGAGAGGAAAAGGTATGAGTGAGATTGCAGGACTGACCGTCGAACAAGCGACGGGCAAAATCTTTTATGCCTTAGCCTCGCTAAGGATGATCTTGGAGGCAAAAGAGTCTCCGGCTGTTATCCTAGACCTGACCAGCCAGGAGTTAGACTGCTTGGAGGACCAGCTGATGGTTGATCTAACCGACATCTCTCCATACATCATTTCGATTAGAGAAGAGGCGGAAGCCCAAGCTGGAGCTATGATTCTCGAGATAATGTTAGTTCTTGATGATAAGGCCCAGGGGGATAATCGGGCGATCACTTATGTTCTTAATAACTTGATTAAGAGCTACTTGGTAGCGATAACTCACTTCCAGGAACTTTTTAGTCGAGAGACTCAAACAATGATCAAGGATATCCTAAAGGAGGATTCCTCGATTTTGGCCAAAATTAATAATCTGGTAATCTTAGTCTCCAATGGACTGGATGGCAACGGTCTAAGAGAACTCCGATTTGCCAGAAATTAAGTAGAACATGCGTGACATGTTTTGAAGCCCTAGCCCCATCCGGGAAGCTAGGGCTTGTTTTTTAAATCAAACGCGCTAACCTTAAATTGGAATAGAAACTACGCTCATCAAGGCAGAAAGGGTTTGACTAATGGCGACGATCAATAATAGACAGAATCACAGTACCATCAGCCAGATCTTGGCTGACTCAAGAAACTCAAGCGCTGCCAGTTTAACCAGACTAAGAGCCTTTTCACTGGATGTAAGCCGTGGGCATAGCTTGGCCACTTACTCACTATCCAGGCTGACTCTCAGCCAAGTTAAGAAACTGCTTGAGGACCCCAAGGCGAGGATCGAACATAAGCCAAACTGGTGGAGTTCTAGTATCGTGCTCACTGGCTGGACACCAGTCTTTCTTCCAACCAAAGAGAGTAGACCCTCTCTGGCGGACCAGTGGCGTTCCTTTCTTAAAAACTGGGCTGAGCGCCGGGCTGAGCTTAAAAAAAAGAGGGCTAAAGCTGAAAAACAGCAAAGGTCCCGGTATCGAAAAAACCGGGAAGCCTCCCAAAAAAGCCAGTAATAATAATTTTTCAGACCGCCAGCCCCGCGACCGCCAAATCCGGGGCTTTGATTTTTCCCACTATCCATCAAAATATTCCAGATCCGATCTAGAACAGTAGCGGAATGAGTATTTCCTAAAACCAGGCCAACAGATTAAAATCTGTTGGCCTGGTAATTAGCGTTAGTCTACGCTTGCCCACCTAAGTTTTGCTTTGCAAAATTTTGGCGGGTAAATCCGCGTTTACCCTATGGAGTATAGCA
>CAYHUF010000019.1:0-9551 GCA_964359775.1 uncultured Candidatus Saccharibacteria bacterium | reverse complement strand
AGAACAAAGGCGAGTATTGGTTCTGTGAGGCGGGTGACCCTAGCAAGCGCTTCACTTTGGACAACAATACTGTCGGTGAGGCCATCAAGTTCGTCAAAGGCAATTCCGTAGTTGATTTGCTGTCCTTTGAAGAAAAAAACTTAGGTCTTAAATTGCCGATTAAAGTCGAGTTGAAAGTGAAGGACGCTCCCCCGGCCATCAAGGGCAATACCGTCCAAGGCGGAGTCAAACAAGTCATTTTGGAAACCGGCGCCACCATCAATACCCCGATGTTCATCAATCCGGGTGACACTATTCGGATCAATACCGAGACGGGAGAATACGTGGAACGCGCATAGCAGACGCAGATAAAAACGCAGATCTACGCCGATAAGACGCGGATAGTTAAACTACAAAACTAATTTAATTTCCACCTAAAAACCAGCCTCTTGGCTGGTTTTTAGGTGCTTCTATTAGTAAAGATATTAAAACCAATGCCTCACCCCAAACATCTTAGCAATTGCCTTAGCGGCTTCTTTATCACCAGTCTGTTTTAAGAAATTCACCACCGCATTTTTGTCGGAAGCAGATAGATCAAACAGAGCTCGTTTTTCATTAAAGGCGTCATCCAAGGCATTATACCTGACCCGATTATCTCCAACATGTTGATGTACTGCAGCAAAATCTTCAAAACCACCAAGAGAATCCGTAAAACTATTTCGGGCGTTAGCTGCCTCGATAAGTTCTTTAGCTAATGCTGCCTGCTCCTCAATACTGATAACTTCAGGACTAGACACCTCTTCTGGATTATTACCAGGAAATTGTTCCATGAAATTTAGGGGGTTAATTAGTAACTATCCCAATTGTAATACATCACCCTCTAAAAATCACCTCCCACCAAAAAAACCAGCCGAGAGGCTGGTTTTTTTGGTAATTCGGCATTTTGGTCCGCGCTTACCCACCTAAATTTTGCTTTGCAAAATTTAGGTGGGTAGATCAGCGTTTTATCTGCGTTGATCAGCGGTTCTATTAGCCGACAATAAATGGCAACAAAGCCATCTGGCGAGCTCGTTTGACCGCTTCTTCGAGTTGACGTTGATGTTTGGCACAGAGACCAGAACGGCGATGTTTGGTCATGCGAGCATGTGGGTCCAGAAAACCTTTCAACATTTCCACGTCTTTGTAGTCGATTTCTTTATTATTATTGGTACAAAAAAAGCATTGCTTCATAAAATTTTAATTAAAAAGGAATATCGTCCGGATTAATGTCTTCTTCAGGATACTCGATCGTATCAACCGGTTCTTTGGCATTCTTGGGAGCCTGACTAGCCTCGGCTTCTCCCCCACTGGCTTGAGCCGAAGAACCGGTACTCGAAGCTCCGTCACGCTTTGGTCCAAACTGAATGGCATCAGCTACAATCTCTGTTCGATATTTCTTGCCTTCCGGACTATCCCAAGATCGAGTCTGCATCCGGCCTTCCACTAAAACTCCCGAGCCTTTACGTAAATATTGAGCCACCAGTTCCGCCAATTGAGCGAACGCTACGATATTATGAAATTGGGTGTCTTCTTGGCGAACTCCACTTTTATCTTTCCACACTCGAGAAGTGGCCACCGAAAAATTGCAGACCGCGGCGCCAGACGGCAATGCTCGGCGTTCCGGATCGCGAGTGAGATTTCCGTAAATGATAGCCTTGTTTAAATACATATTATTTTAGGCGACTGCTTTTTCTTCTAATAAGCCTTCGATTTCTTTATCCAACTCTTCTTTATTAAGCTCCTCCTTTGGTTCAACTGGCGCTTCAACATCTTTGATTAAATCAGAATTAATAGGTGTATCATGACGAGAAGAGGAAAGAATTTTTCGATAAATCGGATTAATCGCCTTATCAGCACTTTTTGGTAAACGAAGAATCATAAAACGAAGAATTTGGTCGTTTTTATCAAGAAGATCTTTGAGGACTAAAACTTGCTGAGTGCTCAATTCAAACCGAGCGGCGCCAAAATAAGCATCTCGATAACTTTGATGTTTACTACTGATAACTTTCATGACCGGGTAAGCGAGGGGGCGAAGAATCGGAGTCATTTGACTAGTTAAAATCCCTCCCAAATTTCCAATGGGAGCAACAATAGAACTATCAACTTCGGCGGTGGCATTTTCAGACATCACCAAAGGGCTTAATAAATAAGCAATTTCATACAAATAAAGGGGCACACCGGCCTCAATTTCAGTAGTTTCCATGGGCCTCATCCTAGCACTGGCCAACCTAAAAGTCAAAAATTGGCTTAGTCCAAGCCAAAAAAGTGATGGGTATTATCATAGAGAGTTTGGGCCACCAGATCCTCCTCCTCACCGCGGATCCGAGCGATGGCTTTGACCACTTCTATTACATAGGCCGGCTCGTTGCGCTGACCTCGATAAGGGACAGGAGCGACATAAGGAGCATCGGTCTCTACCAACAGACGGTCTAGAGGTATATTTTTAATCATTTCATCATAAGCTCGAGCAAAAGTAATGACTCCGGTAAAAGACAAGTAGCAACCGAGGGCTAAAAATTGTTGCGCAATAGTCCAATCGCCGGAGAAAAAATGTATATCGATTCGGGACGGTAGAAGACCGGCATCTCGCTTGGCCACCAGGACAGTTAATAATTCGACATAAGATTCACGGCAATGAATGACTAGGGGCTTATTGAGTTTAAAAGCTAAATCTAATTGCCAATCAAATAAGGTCCGTTGGCGGGTGGCTTCAATTTCAGTTATGACGGACAAGCGGTCAAAACCGCATTCACCGATGGCCACGACTTCTAAAGCCTGCGCCAATTCGGCCAAACGCTCTTGCTCCCCTTCCTTTTCGACCACGTAGGGATGAATACCGACCGTGGCATAAGCCAGGCCGGGTAAAGCTTTGGCAATGGTAATCGCCTTAGCCGAAGAATCTAGATCGGTGCCAATATTAACAAAAGACACGCCGGCCAATCGCGCCCGCTCGGCCGTTTCCTTCCAATCGGCAGAAAATTCCGGCAGATTTAAATGAGTGTGAACGTCGAAATATTTCATAGAAGTTGAAAGTGTAAAACGCGAAGCGCAAAACTTAAACTAGAAACTTAAAACTTAAATAAACTTTGTTTATCTGCGTTTTATCAGCGTCGATCCGCGTCTAATCCGCATTGGCGCACTAATCGCGGCGTAGGAATAATGGCTCCAGTGGTAATTCCCCTTTAATCATGGCTTGAATTTTCAAAGCCGTCTCCGGCAAAAATGGTTCTAGCCCGACAGCGATGCGCCACAGAGCGCCCAGCAAATATTCGACGTGCTCATAAGCTTTGGCTGGATTGGTTTTGATGAGTTTGAACGGAGTGGTGTTTTGGATATACAAATCGGCTTCCTTGATTTGGGTCCAGATAAAATCCAGAGCTCGATTGGGCTCAAAGGCTTCAACCGCCTCCCGATACTCGGCAAAAAAATCGTCAGGTAGCCAGTCGCCGGCTGGCCGTAAATCGGCCGGCTTGATTTTAACCTCATAAGTCTCGGCCATTTTAATAATCCGACTGGTCAAATTGCCAAGACCATTAGCTAGCTCGCTATTATAAGCGGTCTTAAAACGTTCTAAAGTAAAATCACCATCTTCAAAGGGCACTAATTCACGCAGAATAAAATAGCGCAAGACATCCACCCCCCAATCCGCCACCAAAACGGTCGGATCGACCACATTACCCAAGCTCTTGCTCATCTTCTGGCCGGCGCTGGTAATAAAGCCGTTGACAATAATATGTTTGGAAGGGGGCAGACCGACCGCCGAGAGCATCGCCTGCCACATGGCAGATTGCTGACGCAAGTTATCTTTACCGCAAAACTGGATCACCGGCCACCAAGCTTCAAAAGAAGCTTGGTCTTTCGGCCAACCCAACACTGATAAATAATTGACGAGGGCGTCAAACCAAACATAAATCACCTGCTCGGAATCGCCGGGTACCGGAATACCCCAAGGCATCTTAGATTTTAAGCGAGAAATACTAAAATCTTGCAAAACGCCAGCTACAAAAGATTTCACTTCTCGTAAGCGAGTGGCCGGAATCACAAAATTCGGCTGATCTTTATATAAATCAGCTAAATAAGTTTGGAACTTAGAAAACTTAAAAAAGTAATTCTCTTCTTCTAAAAATTCAATCTCGCTCGTCGGATGATCCGGACAATGTCCAGCCACTAATTCCGAATCAGTTTTGGCTAACTCACAACCGACGCAGTATTTGGTGTGATAGGTTTTTTTCTCAATAAAGTCATTAGCCAGAGCCCGACGCCAAAATTCCAACACCGCCTCTTGATGATGAGGATCCGTCGTCCGAATGAAATTGACTTCGCTTAAATTTAAAACTTGAACCAAGTCTTTAAATTTGGCGGCATAACGATCGACGTAAACTTGGGGTGACTCCCCGGCTTCCAAAGCTTTGTGATAAATTTTTGAACCATGCTCATCCGTGCCGGTATTAAAAAAAACTTCATCACCCAACAAGCGACGATATCGGGCGTAAACATCCGCTCGAATTAATTCCGCGGCAAAACCAATATGCGGATCGGCATTCACATAAGCCAGGGTGGTTGTCAGATAAACTCTACGAGACATCAGCTTGGTCGGAAGCGATTTTCTGTTGGAGACGGAATTGACCTTTCGAGGCGGCCAAATCGCTGACTAATTCCATGAGCAAAGTCGCGGCTGGCACAGCCAAGATAATTCCCAGAAAACCAGCCAAATTGGCTCCAACAATCAAGGAAATAATCACCACCAGAGGAGGGACACCGATAATTTTCCGAACCACCAATGGGTAGATCAAATGATTTTCAAATTGCTGGACGACAACGTAGAGACCTAGGACCATCAAGCCGATCGGCACCCCGGCGGAAAAACCTAACAGAATAGCCGGGACTGAAGATAAAATGGGACCAAAAAGTGGAATCAATTCAAAAACGGAAGCCAGAATTGCTAGAGTTAAAGCATATTTCACACCCAAGAGAGTTAAACCCAGAAAGACAATCGGACCAATAATCAAACCTAGCAATAATTGGCCCTGAAGCCAACGACCAATTTTAGTTTCTACTCTTTTCCAAAGACCTAAAACGTAATTTTCATTGCGGAGTGGAACTACTAAACGGATCAGATCTTCGATTCCATGACGTTGAACTGCTAAGTAGAAGGAAATGACGATAATCAATGTTAGTTCAAAAATACCATTAAATAAAAATCGCAGAGTAGAGATAACATTGGTTGGGATAGACGGCAGATAAGAACTAACACCGGAATTAGCCAGGTCAGCTAGTGAAAAATCTCGAACAAAATTAGCGGTCAACGGCGCAATGACATTCCAGGCCGGATTACCTAAAAGAAAAGTATTTAATTGATGAGGGATAGTTGAAGCAATATCAATCAGTTCACTAAAAATCGGCGGGATGAAAAAATAAACAGTTCCCACTGTGACTGAAAAAGCGACAACGTAGACTAGCAAAACAGCGGCGGTTCGAGGTAAATGCCAATTTTCAAGCGCCCGAGCAAAAGGTCGGACAGCGGCGGCTACCACCACCGAGGTCACTAAAACGATCAAGAGATCTCTAAGATAGTAAGCGATAAAGGCTATTGCGACCACCAATAAAAACCGGAGAAGACCACCGTAAGTAAAGCTTACCTTAACTAAATCAGATTTATCACTCATCAGCTAATAATACTACATAAACCTTAGGCCTGGCAAACTGGAGAATCGGCAAGAGGTCAGATTACTCCGTCACAGAGCCATCCCCCTGTTCCCCTTCACCAGTCTGAGTAGTCAAGGAATTCCGACTAAGTTGAACCTTAGTGCCAGCAAAATTATCAGTACCGATCAAATTTAAAGCTCCACTCAGAGGAGGACTTTGACTGATTTGACTCAAACTTGGGATTAGAGCCACTTGGAAGGAAACTGCCCTGGTGGGAATTTCAAAACCGGTCCTAGCTGGCACGGCCCCAAGCTCCCAGACAACACTATGGTCTTTTTCATTATAAGTCAGCTTTTCGCTAGGTGGCGAAATTGTTTCCAACCAAGTCACATAGGGTGGCAAAATCGTTGAGACCAAAACCCCGCTTAAATCGTTGGAAGGGTTGGTTACCGACCAAGTTAAGGTATAAGTCGTTTTTTGATTAACTTTTGGTGGACGAGGTCCACTATTGGTAAAGGGGCCATTGGCATAAGATGTTTTAGCCGCTAAAGCCACCACTGAACGCAAGCGGATAATTTTGTGGATTTCAGTACTAACTGTTTCGCTTTGGTTATTGTCAGTTAGTCGTTCCCCAATAATCGTCCCGATAATTTCCAATTGCGGATTATTAGCTATCGCACCCTGCAAAGCCAAACTTGGTAATAGTGAAAAACTAAAGCTGGTCTGATTGCCAGCACCTGGAGTCAGGGTGGCCAGACTATTAATTAAACTTTTATCCCAAATAATCGTGTTGTCGGTAGACCGATAAAAACCATTATTAACATTAACTGAACGACGGTCATAAATTGACCCTACCAATGCCAATTTAATTCGCAAATTACTGACAACCCCGGGTGTATTATTAATCCAAGTCAGCTGGCCACTCAACTGACTCCCCGGGTCAAAAACCAAATCATTAAGCGACCCAGGCTGATCATTAAGAGTGAGACTTAAACCGACAAAGGGTCGACGAATAGCCAGAGATTGGGTCAAATTACTATAAATGACGGCGACTTTATCGGCCGTGCGGCTATCTGCCAAACCGACAGTCGCCTGGAAAGTTTTTAGTTCCTCATCTTGGCCATCTAAAACTCCGTGAATCACAATATGTTTTTCGATGCCCACAGGCAGATCTCCTAAAGACCAAATGTTATTGCCTTTCGTAGCTGGAATCGAAGCCTCCCGAAAACTAAAGCCAGGCGGATAATTGAGCGACAATAAAACATTAGCTAAAACCGATGGTGAGTTGGAAATAATTTTAACGTCTAAAGTCAGGTCTCGTCCGGAATTAATTTCAGTCGGTAAACCTAGACTCAAATTAACCGGCGAGGCGCTAATCGTAAAATTATAAACAGCTTCTTTGGTAAAAATCGCACTGGAATTGGCGAGACGATATTCCAAAGTGGCTTTGATACCCGAAGAACTGTTGGCTGGACCAAAAACTAAAGCGCGAGCAATCTGATTAACCATCGCTCCTGGAGCAATATCACTTAAATTGATTGTCTCGTGCAATAATTCTTGTTGAATATTTTGATTGGATCTGGTGCCCGGCGGATAGTCAAGCAAAAGTCGGGCCGATTGGAGAACGCTACTATTATGATTGATGATCGTTAATTGCCAATTGGCCTCCTCCCCCGCTTTGATGGACACGGGACCAGTAACGGCTAAATCAATATTAGTATTGGAAATAATATTTGAACCGCTAAAAATGACAAATACAGCGATCGCGGCCGCCACCACAAAAAAGAGCGAAGCGCCAATCAAGAGTCTTTTGAGCCAGAGCCAGGTTCGAGAATCACCTCGTTCGCCATAATCCGCCACTAAATCTTCCGACCATTCGGTCGGAACGGTAGAAACAGGGTTACTCAATTTGGAGCGCTTTAGACGAGCATCAGCCATATCGCCCTGATCCAAACGGCGAGCCAATTCATCGAGACGATTATTTTTGTCAGCCGGAAACATAGTCTTCTGATTATATCACTAGCCAGTCTAAACTAGCCAATTGTGTTCGTGAAAAAAGTGATTAATTGTCCGGACTGCTTCTAAACGCAATTTCGGTTCCGTTAATTTTTTTAATAAATCCGGCGACCAAGTTTTGGTCTCCACCAATTCTCCCAAGCCAGTTCCTTCCGGCCAATAACCTAAATGCTTAACCAAACGCAAGAGAAACAATTGCTCAGTCGCTTCGATTAAATTAGTGTCCGGCGTCAAGCTAGTTAAACTTTGACACAAGGCTTCCAATTCTTGAAAAATTAATTGGCTGTCTTCTTCCTCAGATAAGATTTTAGCCAAGAGACTAAAAATCCGACCAATCACCGCCCGACGAGCGGGATTAACATAAAGTTGAGCAAAGCGCGAATCTTTTTCAGCAGAAACTAGTCGCCAAAATTCTCGACCCCGAACCAAAGAAAAACGTCCATAGCCATAATCAACCAAATTAGGTCGCAATTTGGATTTTTCTTGGCGCACACCTCGGGCTAAGACCAAGCACCGGCCAAACTCCGGCGTTAATAAATAGAGTAACTTATTAGCCTCCCCTCTTGGTAGATGGCGTAAAACAAAAGCGCTGGTGTGATAAAGACGATGAGACATTAACTAGCCCGTTCCAATTTAAAAGCCACTTCAGCTTGATCAAGTTTGAGAGTTTCTCCGATTGCTTGATCGACGATTTTAACCTGCTTCAATTTGGCTACTTTTTTAATGTCAGGTTCAAATTGTTGCCAGACGGAGACGAGCTCGCCACTAAGATAAATTTCCAGATCAGCCAAATCCGCCGGTGAAAACCCAGCTTGCTTCCGACCTTCTTGCAGTAAACGCATCAAGTCGCGGGCCAAACCTTCGGCTTTTAGTTCAGGACCAATTTCCAAGTCTAATTCCGCCGGGACAGTTAATTTCGAATCAAAAGCAATCGTTTTTACATTTAGTTCCTCAGCTAAAATAGCCAGTAAGTCGGCTTGGCCAGCTAGAGTTTCTGACTGAATCGTAATCTTGGCCAAGGGCTGGCGAACCTTGATTCCGGCCCTGGCTCGCAATTCCAGACCCAGGGTCGATAATTGGCGTGATTCAAGCATGAGAGAAATTAGCTCAGCATTAGTCGTCAGATTGGCAGGCCAAGCTTCCAGGTGGACAGAAGCCAGTTTGTTGGCGTCACCTAATTGACGGTAGATATTATCAGCCATAAATGGGGTGAATGGCGCCATAATTTTCGCCGCTTCGATTAAAACATAGCGCAAGGTGGCATTGGCATTATCTCGATCAGTAGAATCATCGCTCCGGAAACGATCCCGCGAGCGTCGAACATACCAATTCGACAAGTCATCAATAAAATCATCGATAGCTCGAGCCGCTTTGTCCAACTCATAGCGGTCCAAGTTCAAACTGACCAAATTAATTGTTTCAGCTAAGCGAGCCGACAACCATTGATCTAAAATATTGTTTAAAGCCGGCATTGCCACCGCTCCATTTAAATCACCATAGGTTAAGAAAAAGGTCAGAACATTATCAAGTCGGGCCAAAATCCGGCGAGCCACTTCGCCAATCCCCTTTTCGGTTAAATTCAAATCTTCCCCGCGCATGATGGGGGCTAATAATAAATACAGTCGCAAAGCATCAGCTCCATACTTATCAACCACCATCAGTGGATCGGGATAATTTTTCAAGCGCTTGGCCATTTTTTGGCCATCTTCCGCCAAGACCATGCCGTTCACAATCACATTTTTGAAGGGGCTTTGATCAAACAGAGCCACCCCTAAAACTAGTAAACTGTAAAACCAACCCCGAGTCTGGTCGATACCCTCGGCGATAAAATCAGCCGGGAAGCCAATTCCCTGTTCCGGATCAATCAAGCT
>CAYHUF010000018.1:0-10252 GCA_964359775.1 uncultured Candidatus Saccharibacteria bacterium | reverse complement strand
AGACTGATCCGAAAAAGTTAAAAACCTTGTCAGCCTACGACGGGATCTTGGTACCGGGGGGCTTTGGCACTCGGGGGGTAGAGGGGATTATCCAGTCGATTAAATTTGCCCGGGAAAACCAGATTCCCTATTTTGGTCTGTGCTACGGCATGCAATTAGCGGTGATTGAACAGGCTCGCTCGGCTTTGAAAAAAACCAAAGCTAATACCACAGAAATCGACAAGGCGACACCTTATCCGGTAATCGATATTTTGCCGGAGCAAAAACAATTGATGAAGGATAAAAATTATGGCGGGACTATGCGACTCGGGGCTTACCCCGCCAAACTGAAAGAGGGGACTTTGGCGGCCAAGGCTTATGGAACTGAGACTATTAGTGAACGCCACCGTCATCGCTATGAAGTTAATCCAGATTTGATTAGCGAACTCGAAGCTGGTGGCTTAATCTTCTCGGGCACTTCACCAGATGGAGTTTTGATGGAAATCGCCGAATTGCCGACCAAGGTCCATCCCTTTTTCTTGGGCACTCAATTTCATCCGGAATTTAAATCGACCCCGCTAGAGCCCCACCCGCTGTTTTTATCTTTTATTAAGGCCGTGGGAGAAAGGGCTAGACACTCTAGACAAGCTAAATAAGGAGAATATAATGATTTTAGTCCGAAATTAAATCTTAAATTTAATTAGATTTAAATTAAAATCATGAAAAAATATGTTTGGGGACTAGTCGTTATTTTACTCATCATTGTTGTCTTTGGAGCTTACCAATTGTTTAAAACCGGCGGGCCGGAAACTCTAAACCAATTGGGAGCGATTATCACTTTTAAACCCCGCTATGCTAAGTGTGGGTCTGTTTGTATCACTGATTTAAGAAAAGCCGGAATCACTGGAAAAAATCTAACGAATCTGTTAGTCAAAAATCCAAAAGTCAAAGGAGAAAGAACAAATTGCCGCGCCCCTTTGGAAGATATTAATGATGACACAAAAGTTAATGCCATTGACGTTCAAGTAGTGACTAACAGTGCTTTAGGAATAGATAGTAATTCTTGCGCTGATGTGAATAACGATAATTATATCAATGCCGTTGATGTTCAAATTGTGATTAATTGCGCTTTGGGTATTGGCACGATGGGAGTTTGTTCTGCTCCACCCCCGGTTCGAATTTCACCCCCGGATTTTAAAATTACAGGCCTAAGAATTGAAACAATCAAAGGCAATACTCAACACCCTAATCCCTTTGGATCCAAAATTTTTCTGAAGATCCAAGATCAAAATGGCACCGGCGGAACGGTCAGAGTTGTTACCCCATCAAGTTACAATTACAATTGTACTGGTCTCAATTGTAAAAGTCCCGACATCACTTTAGTTGGCAGTCAAAGTAAAGAAGCAGTAATTGATACTAGCGCTAATTATTTCTGCGCAGCCGCCGGCGGTCTCGACAAGTATCAAACTTTCAAGATTAAAGCTAATCAAACAACTGATTATGATACGACCAGTTTAACCGTTACTTGCACCCCTTCAGCTCAATCCCCATATGCTTGCACTTTTACCAGTTCCAAGGGTTTCCGTGGTAATTGCGAAATAAAATAATTAAGCTTAAAATAGGTTTAGATTTAACTGTCGATATTAATCAAATTTAAGTTATAAAAATATGAATAAAATTTTAATTGGAGTCTTGGTTATCGGCCTTCTGCTCATCATCGGTTTCGGGGTCTATCAATTGACCCAGCCGAGCTCGACCGTGCCGCCGGAGACAGTGCCGATAGCTGCCGGCACCGGGGGAGAGGGTTCTTTTACCACTCCGCCGGCTGATAATACTGTTCAGACTGGCTCCTAATTCTAGCCACCAAAAAATCGCCTAACCAGGCGGTTTTTTGGTGGCTAAAGCCCACATCCTCGAGCTATTGACTTTTAGTAATAATAGGTGTATAATTAAAGGTAGATAGCGTGGGGAAAAGGTTCTCGCGCATAGCACCCCTTGCGGAAGGGGAGGAGACTGAAAATGAAAATGAGAGCGTTTATTTTTGCGCTAGTAGGGGGTGTCTTGATAGCCTCCATTGTTTATGTCCTGGGAAAGTCTTACTTGGACACCCCCCAGGTCTATGTGGACTCGAGGGGGAAAGTTGTGGCTATTTACTCTCCCGACGAACACGGCAACCGGGTCCGTCGGGATGGCGCTTGGTTAGCGGGGTATAAAGCCAGGGGTGGGCATTATAACGTCTACCCCGGGGCTGATCGTTAATTCATCCCGCTCTCATATATTGGGGCCTTGGTCGTTGCCTCGCGCAGCTTCCCGGGCTTTTTCTTTTGGTTGTATTTAGCTGAAAATCGTGTTATATAAGGTGTAATCTTCGCGCGATTAGCTCCCTCCCATAGCTCAAATCTTATTTGAGCTATGGGAGGGCAAGCAGCCCGGATTAGCCAGTGGGCGAATCAGCAGGTTTGTTCTTGGATCAGATTTTGCTAAATCGAGAGTTTGAGTAGTAAAAGATCCTAGTTTATTGAAAATTAATAAGAAATAATTTTAGTACTTTGCGTGCGCGATTAGCTCAGCTGGTTAGAGCGTTCGACTGATAATCGGAAGGTCCCAGGTTCGAATCCTGGATCGCGCACGCAGGGCAGTAAAGTTTCCTTTTAATTTTCAATGTGTCGGGAGGTCCTACGGTCCCAATTTTGTTTATGAGTAAAACGAATAATTACAAAATTGAGGATTCCGAGCTTAATTTAAGCGAGGGGCGATTCCTAGCGTGCGCACCAAATGGTTAAAGCTAATTCAGATTACCAAAACTTTTTTAAAGGCAAGAATGTCACCGTTCATGGCTTAGGTTTATTAGGCCGGGGGATTGGAGATGTTATTTTTTTAGTCAAAAATGGCGCGGATTTAATTGTGACCGATTTGAAGACGGCGGAACAATTGGCCTCATCACTGGAGAAAATTAAAAAAGCACTTAGTCCAGATTTATTTAAAAAGATTAAGTTTGTCTTGGGTAAGCATCGCTTGGAAGATTTTTCCGCTCAGGGCGGACCCGCCTCGGGCGGGCGGCGCCCAGATATGATTATTAAGGCCGCGGGGGTGCCTCTTGATTCCCCGTTCATTGCCGAGGCGCGAAAAAACAAGATTCCGGTGGAAATGGATGCCTCCTTGTTTGTTAAATTGGCCGAGCCAATAGGGGTGAAGATCATTGGTGTGACTGGCACTCGCGGCAAAAGCACGGTGACTCATTTGCTGGCTGAAATTTTGATGGTGGCTTATGGTCCAAAGAAAATTTTTTTAGGTGGCAATGTCCGCGGTCTGGCGACCCTGCCTTTGATTCAAAAAGTGAAAGCTGGGGATTTGGTAGTGATGGAATTAGATTCCTGGCAATTGCAGGGTTTTGGTGATGCTAAAATCAGTCCCAACGTCTCGGTCTTCACTAATCTGATGGTGGACCACCAGAATTATTATAAAAACGATATGGAAGCCTATTTTAACGATAAGGCTAATATCTATCGTTATCAAAAACCAGGAGAGGTAATTATTGCGGGCAAGGAAATTTCCAGGCGGATAAAGGCCGATTTAGTTAAAGGCAAATTAATAACAATTTCAGCTAAAAATTTCCCGTCCGCCAGCCGGCGGAGCTGGAAGACAAAATTAATTGGTGAGCATAATCGTTTTAACGCGGCCTTGGCTATTGCCGCCGCCAGAGCTTTAGGCGTTAAAGACCCTGTGATTAAAAAAGTAGTGGCTAATTTTGCCGGGGTGCCTGGGCGACTGGAATTAATTCGAGAAGTGAAGGGAGTAAAATATTACAATGATACGACGGCGACGACGCCGGATGGCGTGTTGGTGGCGGTTCACGCTTTGAAAACTTACCAGGGTAAAATTATTTTAATCGGGGGTGGTAATGATAAAGAATTGGATTATACTCGTTATGGCCAAATTGTGCCGAAATATTTGAAAGGCCTAATTTTATTTAAAGGGGCTGGAACGGATAAAATATTGAAAGTTTTGCCGGCTAAGCCCAAGTTTCCAGTCTCAGTGGTGGATAATATGAAAGATGCTCTCAAGCAGGCTCAAAGTTTAATTAAGAAAGGGGATTTGATTTTGCTGTCGCCTGGAGCGACTTCCTTTGGAATTTTTAAGAATGAATTTGATCGCGGGGATCAGTTTAACCGGATAGTAAATAGTATAAAGTAGATAGTATTTAGTTAGAAAAGAGAAAGCCCCACTCTGATTGGTTAGGGTGGGACTGATTGTTGGGCTTGAGTCGCTAACCTGGATTATTTATTCCTTCAACGATTATTTTCCGAAAATCCTCATCCTTTGCCTTGAGAGCATCGAGTACTTCCTCGAGTAGCCCCGGGGTAACATCTGGCGGTAAATACCCGAGTTCCCTGCAAGATCGGATTACTCGATCGTAAGTGGTACCAGTCCTTACAGTGGCTGGCATGACTCCATCTTCGGGCATAGTAGACCCTCCTTTCTTTTCCGTCTTTTACAATACTACACTTGGTTTTAATGTCAAATAATGCTACAATTCCAAAATCTAATTTTATGGAAATAACTATCAATCTTAACCAAATCAAAAGAGTTCACTTCATCGGAATAGGAGGAATAGGTATTTCCGCTATTGCCCGGATGTTTTTATTGGAAGGGAAAACCGTTTCCGGTTCGGACCAGGGTCCTTCATTGGCGACAACTGAACTTAAAAAATTTGGGGCCAAGATTAAATTTAAGCAGGTGGCAACGAATATCCCGAAAAATTGCGAACTGGTTATTTATACCAAGGCTATCTCCGAGACTAATCCCGAATTAATTGAAGCCAGACAGCGGGGGATTCCGGCCCTGACTTATCCTCAAGCACTCGGTTTAGTTTCTGCCTCGAAATATACGGTGGCGGTCGCCGGCACTCACGGCAAAACTACTACCACGGCCATGTTGGCGCAGATCGCGATCGCCGCCAAGCTTGATCCAACAGTGATTGTCGGGTCATTTTTACTGAATCCAGGCCAGAAGACCCGGACTAATTTTATTGCCGGTAAAAGTAAATTGTTTATCGCTGAAGCTTGTGAGTATAAGCGTTCTTTCCTGGAGTTAGCACCAACCATCGTGGTGATTACTAATATAGACGCTGACCACTTGGATTATTACAAAGATTTGGCGGCTATCCAGACTGCTTTTGGTGAATTGGTGGCGAAAATTCCCGTGACTGGTTTCTTGGTCTGTAATCCTAATGATTCGAAATTAAAATCGGTGGTGAAAAAAGCCAAGTGTCGTGTCATTGATTACACCCGGCAATCAACCCGCGGTTTAAAATTACTAACGCCTGGGGCTCACAATTTGTTGGACGCCCAAGCGGCGCTGGCGGTGGCTGAAATCCTAAAAGTAAAAAAAGCCGTGGTTCAAGTATCTCTCAATAAATTTCCTGGCACTTGGCGACGTTTTGAATACAAAGGACAATTAAAAAGTAAAGCCACTTTGTATGATGACTACGCCCATCACCCGACCGAGATTAAGGCCACGATTTTGGGGGCGCGAGAGTTGATGAATCCGCCAGCTGGCGGAAAAAAACTGAAGGGGCGTTTGATTGTCGCTTTCCAACCCCATCTCTATAGCCGGACGAAAGCTTTGTTGAAAGAGTTTGCGGAAGCTCTCGCTCTGGCGGACGAGGTCTTGATCGCTAAAATTTATGCCTCTCGGGAAGCTTTCGATCCTAGTGTCAAAGAAATTGACCTGGTTGATTTAATCATGAAGAAAAAAACTCCCGCTCGATTTATTGATGGTTTTAAATTGCTAGAAAAAACTATTTTGGCTGAAACCAAGAAAGGGGATTTGGTAATTGTGATGGGGGCAGGCGACATGAGCACCAATTTAAAATTAAAAAATCAAAATGGAAAATTACAGATATAGAATGATTGTATTCTTAAATTTTTAATTTTACATTGTCATTTTAATTTTTGATTTTTGCATTTTTAATTGGTTGAACCGGCTTAATCATCGTCGTTTAATAGCTTGAGTAACTGTATTATTTGTACTATACTTCCAAAATATGAAACGCATCATTTGGCGTAATCGAGCCAGCGCTCTCTTGGGTATTTGTGTCGTTTTAGTCTCTATTCTAAATGGCCCGCCTGATTGGCTCCGCACAGCTATTTTAGTTATTTTAGGTCTTCTAATTGCCATTTTTGGTTTTGCTCGGGCTCATTCCAATGGAATTGAAGCTGATTCGTTGATGGGGAAATAAGGGTTTTATCTGTTAGTAAATTTTAACCTTGTCCGCTGAGGTCAGGGACCTTAGAGAGGAAGATTAAAATCTACTGCTTGGTTGAATTAGGTCTAAAAAATTTATATAATTAAAGTCAAGATGGCTACTCCTTCCAAAGTAAATTATTTTGCTCAAACTGATTTTCGGGGCAAACAAACCAAGTTCGGCATCAAGTCCGAAGATCGAGCTCGACATGTCTACACTATCGGAAAGACCGGTATGGGTAAGTCGACTTTGTTGGAAAATATGGCGGTCCAAGACATCATTAATGGTGAGGGGATGGCTTTTATTGACCCACATGGTAAGACCGCTGATCTTTTATTGGATTATGTGCCGGAAGAACGAATTAAAGATGTTATTTATTTTGCCCCCTTTGATTTAGATAACCCAGTCTCTTTTAATGTCATGGAAGATGTCGGCAAGGACCAGCGACATTTGGTGGCCAATGGCTTGATGGCCACTTTCAAAAAAATCTGGCCGGATGTTTGGTCGGCCCGCATGGAATATATTCTCGGCAATACTATTTTGGCCTTGTTGGAATATCCGGACTCGACTTTGTTGGGAGTCAATCGGATGTTGTCGGACAAAGCCTATCGCGACAAGGTGGTAGCTAATGTCAGCGACGGTTCGGTCCGAGCTTTTTGGCTGGATGAATTTGCCAATTACAACGAACGTTATATGCAGGAAGCGGGAGACGCGATCAAAAATAAAATCGGTCAATTTACCGCCAATCCGTTGATTCGCAACATCATCGGTCAACCCAAGTCCTCGATTAATATGCGTAAGGTGATGGATGAGAAAAAAATTCTGATCATCAACTTATCTAAAGGCCAAGTCGGGGAACAAAATGCCAGTCTCTTGGGTGGAATGATTATCACTAAGATTTATTTGGCGGCCATGTCCCGCTCCAATGTGCCAGAGAAACAATTGAAGGAGTTGCCTTACTTTTATTTCTTCGTCGATGAATTTCAATCTTTTGTCAATGATTCTTTTGCCGATATTTTAGCGGAGGCTCGGAAATATAAATTAAGTTTGACCATCGCTCATCAGTATATAGAACAGATGCCGGAGACGGTCCGCAATGCGGTCTTTGGCAACGTCGGCACCACGATTTGTTTTCGAGTGGGACCTTTTGACGCTGAAGTTTTAGAGACTATTTTTTTTCCGACTTTTACTAAGGAAGATTTAGTTAACTTAGGTTTCGCTCAAATTTATCTAACTTTGATGGTGGACGGTGTTGGTTCACCACCTTTTTCTGCCACGACCTTGCCCCCAATTGCTCAGGTAGAAAATTCTCATCGCGAAACCATTATCACTAGTTCACGCCAGGCTTATTCGGCTCCGCGAGCGGTAGTGGAAAAACAAATCAATGATTGGCAAGAAGACGGCCGAGACGCTAATCCAGCTCCACGGCCGAGTGCCAATCGTCGCCTGGGATCTAATGGAAATGGATCTTCGTCTAAGTCTTGGCCGGTTAAAGCTCCGGCTCCTCGGGTAGAGGCCGTTAAAAGCCCTGAAAAGTCCCAACCAGAGGCTCTTAAACAGTTTGAGTCTATTACCCCTTCTGTCTCTCAAACTCCTCCTGTTAAGCCAAGTTCGGCTCCAGTCCCAACTGTGGCTAAACCAGTGACTTCTCCCCGAGTCGAGACCGCTAAGCAACCCAAATCAATCTCTTTGAATCAGCTGAAGCATAATCAAAATCATCCACCGATTAAGAGTGATAAACATAGAGAAGATTTACGCAATGCTCTTAAAGAAGCGATGTCTTTAGCGGATCAAGAAGCGAAAAATTCAGTCAAACCAGGGGGGGCAACCAAAGACTTGGAATCAACGAAGTTTAGTTCAACTAATCCAGTTGAGTCGTCTAAACCTAATACCATCCCCACTCCGGAAATAAAGCCGGTAACTAAAATTGAGTCAGACACCAAAGAAGTGCCAGAAGCCCTGTTGCGGAAAATTTTGGCCGGAGAAAACGATTAAGATGGCGAAACGAGTACTTATTTATTCGACAGCTTATTACCCGCTAGTTGGTGGAGCGGAAGTGGCAGTCAAAGAATTGACGGATCGTTTGCCGGATTGGGATTTTGAACTTATTACCGCCCGTTTAAATCGAGCTTGGCCGAAACGAGAACAGATTGGTCGGGTTTTGGTTCATCGAATCGGTTGGGGTTTTGGCGGTGACAAATTAATCTTGGCTTTTGGGGGTGGTCGTTTCGGTCAAAAACTTCAACGTCAAAAACCTTTTCAATTAGTTTGGGGAGTAATGGCTTCTTTTGGCGCTTTGGCAGCCATGGATTTTAAACGACTAAATCCAATAATCCCTTATCTTTTAACTCTCCAGGAGGGGGACGATCTAAAAACCGTGGAGAAAAAAATGGCTTGGTTGCCAGGATATTTCCACCAGGTTTTTGCTCGGGCCGATTACGTTCAGGCAATTTCTAATTATTTGGCGCTTTGGGCTAAACGCATGGGGGTGACGGCGCCGATTGAGGTGGTGCCGAATGGAGTTGATTTGGACAAGTTTAATCCGCCATCCGCCAGCTGGCGGAGGCGGGAAAAATTAAATACAGGGGAAAGAATAATTGTTTCCGCTTCGCGTCTAGTTAAGAAGAATGGTTTGAGTGATTTAATTCTGGCCCTGAAATTTTTACCGGAGAATGTTAAATTACAATTGTTGGGGGAGGGACCGGAACGGGCCAGTCTCGAAGCTTTAGTTAAAGCTAATCACCTGGAGTCACGAGTGATTTTTGTCGGCTTCGTCCCAGCGGAACATTTGATTGATTATTATGCTAAGGCTGATGTTTTTTGTCGGCCATCTTTATCGGAAGGTTTGGGTAATGCTTTTTTGGAGGCGATGGCAGCAGGACTGCCGGTGGTTGGGACTAATGTTGGTGGAATTCCTGATTTTTTAATCGATAATAAGACCGGGTTTTTGACTGAAGTCAAAAACCCGGAAAGCCTCGCCTCTCGTTTGGCTTTAGTTTTTAATCCCAATCAGCAAGTTTTGGTGACTAAAGTTTGTGAGCAGGCCAAGGTCTTGGTTGAAGAAAAATATAATTGGACTAAGATAGCCTCACGCTTTAATCGAATTTTTTCAACTCTATGTCAGAAAAACCCATAATTTTAGTCGCCACCGGTCTTTTTCCGCCGGATATCGGTGGGCCAGCCACTTACTCTAAAATCTTACTCGAGGAACTGCCTAATCGGGGTTTCGAGGTCCAAATTTTGAGTTTTGGCGTGGTCCGTCATTACCCCAAGGTAATTCGTCATCTTAGCTACTTAATCCGCGTCTGGCGCCAATTAGCGACCGTGGAGCGAATCTACGCTCTTGATCCTGTCTCGGTAGGCTGGCCAGTCCTCTTAGCTTGTTTCTTCCGTCGCCGGTCTTATTGGCTTCGGGTGGCCGGGGACTATGCTTGGGAACAGGGGGCTCAGCGGTTTGGAGTGGAAACTCAACTAGATGAATTTTCTGTCAGTTCTCAGGGTTATGCTTGGCCGGTTCAGATTTTTAAAAAAGTTCAAACTTTGGTGGCTAGACGAGCCGAGCGAATTATCGTCCCAAGTCATTATTTAAAAAAAATTGTTTCTAATTGGGGAGTGTCGCCGGAAAAAATCACGGTTATTTACAATGCTTTTGAGAATGAGATTAGCCCAAGCGGTTTACAAGTTGATTCCCCGCCGATTCTTTTTAGTGTTGGCCGCCTAGTGCCTTGGAAAGGTTTTTCCACTTTAATTGCTTTAATGCCTCGACTTTTGCTAGTTGAACCGAAACTGCAATTATTGATAGCTGGTGATGGTCCGGATCAAACTGTTTTGAGAGAGCAAATCACTCAATTGAATTTAGGTACCAATGTTAAATTATTAGGTCGCTTGGCTCAAACAGATTTATTTGCTCAATTAGCTAAATCAAGAATTTTTATTCTCAACACTGCCTATGAGGGTTTTTCTCATCAACTTTTGGAAGTGATGGCTTTAGGTCTGCCGATCGTTACCACTCGAGTAGGAGGTAAT
>CAYHUF010000017.1:7329-10478 GCA_964359775.1 uncultured Candidatus Saccharibacteria bacterium | reverse complement strand
GATAAATTGCCAGCCGGGATGACCTCTCCGGCTCTAAGCAAGTGGCCGATGCCGACAGTTGGGTTGCCTTCACTGTCAACGTAAACATTGTTTCGCCAGCCCTCATTAGACTCGATATATTGAGAAGTTAGCTGACTTTGGCCTGGGCCACAGGGATTATTGGTAGTTTGACCAGTTGGCGCAGGCGAGCCACCAGACCCGGGAGGGGCTCCTCCGCCACCACCATTATCTCCACCCCCGCTACCGCCACCACCTAGATTGGAAGCCAAGCCACCTATACCAGAGGTCCCAACCATAGTAATTAAAGGAGCGGTATAAATTGGAATGCAGAAAATGATGACTAATTGAATACAAGGTACTGGGACGGTAGCATTGCCTAAAATATGGGAGCCTGGCACTAAAATTTGACCATACTGATAGAGACGGCTGACTCCCGGCTGGTAGATTAGAGTCGGTGGCCCGGCCACTGGTTTTTGGATAATAACGAAATTGCCACTGCATAAGCAGGGAATAACCCCCGCCACTACCCCGCCGAAGGGGATCGTGCCCACACTGCCGGCGGCATTAGCCAAAACCGGCACGAGAACCTGAGTGAAAACCAAAATTCCCATAATTAGATTCAAAAACAAGGCTTTTTTAGGGTAGATCATGATTGATAAGGGTTAAAATTAAGCCAAAAAATCCGGCTATTACTAATTCCAGTCTCATTCTCGACATAGATCCAGAGGGGAATACGCATGGCTTTGACTCGGGAAGTTTCGCTCGACTGGGCATTTTTTGTAGCATTAGTCATTAAATCAGCTAAAAAGTCGATTTTAAGGTTTAAATGTCGGCCATCCCAGGATCTTAGACCCTCAATAATGTTGTAGCCGGTATAAACTCGATTGTTGGTTTTGCTGAAACCTCGACCCGTCACGGTTACAATTGTGCCAGGTGGGCCGGAAAGGGGGTAAATCCGGTCAATAAACATTGTACTTGACTGGCGGGGAGAGTAAAAATTGCGAATAAAATCAATCCAAGCTTTTTGGTCAAAACTGGTGGCAGTAGAGTCGTTAGTTTGAGTCAATAAATTGCTTTGGGCCAAAAGGATTTGAGGTCCTAGAATAAAAGTCGCGACCAGAAACCAGGAAAAAATATTTTTCATTAATTCTATTCTAACAAAGCAACAGTATTTATCCACCATTTTAGATACGGAATACAAGTTGGGGGTGCTATAATTCTTTATAATAATGCGAAAAATAATCTTCTGGGGCTTGGGGCTTTTGCTTGTTGGGGGGCTAATTACTTTGTGGCAAATCGGTCAGACGGATAAGGATCGTCAGAGCGCCATTCAAAAGCAAACTCAAGCCGAGCTATTAAAACAAGATCAAAAACTTCACTCGTTGGTGGGGGATATTTTGGCGGGGACCAGCACTTTGGCCGAATTCGACTCGCAAAATTTGCCGGCTCGTTTGACGACTAAAAATTTAAAACCCACTCGCGACAATTCCACCAGTACTATTCGCCAATACGGCCTAAGTTTGGCTCAAATTCTTCGGCCTTTTGGAGAATTGACTGAAAACGATGCCCCAATTATGCTCCGAGCTCTCGATAATCAAGATCAATTTGAGGCTCAAAAATTGTCTGACCATAGTGCTCTTTATCAAAACACTGTTCGGGGACTCTTGTTGGTCAAAGTGCCAAAAGATTTGCTGACTAGTCAAACTAAACTGATTAATAATTTGAAGATTATGGCTAGCTTGTCCGGTAATATGGGCCAAGTTTTACAGAATCCACTTTTAGCTCTGCAAAGCGCCGAGCAATATCAGAAAAGTCTAGCCCTTTTTTACACCTCGATTAATGAAATCAATAGCTTTTTTACCAAGGTCGGTGTAAAATTTACTGAAGATGAGAAAATAAAATTTAATCTCAATCTCTAAAATGAAAATGGGGGAGTGGGCTAAAAAAATTGTTGCTTTAATTATTGTCGGGGAATTGGTTTTCTCGCCGGTTTTAGTTTTGGCTCAATCGGCTAGTGAATTAGCTAACCCTGACTATATAGATTTTTCTACTCAAAATCAGAATCCCGGCTGGATTAGTTCTGGCGATAGCGCCAGTGAATTGATGAACCCGGATTATTTGAATTTTTCCGACCCTAACCAAAGTCAAAATGCTGGTCAACAAAATGCCGGCCAAGCCAATGCCCAGCGTTCCCAAAAAGACCAGCAAGCCTATCAACAAGACGCTAAAAAACTGGAAGAGTTGCAGAAAAAAGACGAACAAGACTGCGATGGTAAAGGTGGAGGTGGTGGTGGCAATCCTTTGGAGCAAGTCCTGACTCAAGGCGGCAAGCAAATTATTGAAGAGCAAGTGAAAAAATCGGTGGAAACGGCGGCTAAAAAAGCGGTTGAAGAAACCATCCAAACCGAGGTGCCGAAAGTTATCAAAGAAAGCCTGCAAACAGAACTGCCACAGTACTTAAAAGCTCAATTGCCGGAAAAACTCAAGCTTCGTTTCCAAGCGGAAAAAGCTTTGGGGACCGATCTAACCAATAAAGATCTGGTTAAAAATATCGTCAACCAAGAAATCAAAAAAATCATTTCCTCCGGCATACCGGCGATTATGCAAAACGCGGTTAAAAGTAAATTACCCAAGGCTATTTCCCAAAATTTGGGCGCCAATCTCGCCCTTGGCATTTCAACTGACTTAAGTCAAAAATTACCCCAAGCTTTTGCCGATAAATTACCCGGCCTTTTGAGTAATGGTTTAAGTGATCAGATCAACTCTTTCCTTCAAGATTCTCTCTCTAATACCGATGGGGTGGATAGTAGCACCATTAACTCTTTAGGAGATAATCTTATCGATGAGATTACCCAAAATGTGTCTGCCACTTTAGACGACTCAATGGATCAGCTGACCAACGGCATTACTGACGCCGTGGCCGGCTCAATGGACCAGATTGTCGGCACGATTACCGACAGCTTAACCGGCTCCTTGGATCAAATTACCGGCACAATTATGGGCAGTTTGAATAATTCCTTGGATCAAATCACCAGTACCATCGCCGGTAGCCTGAATAATTCCATCAATCAGATTACAGACAGTATTATGGGTCCTTTAAATGAAAGTTTGAATCAAATTACCGACAGCATCACCAAACCGATTACGGA
>CAYHUF010000017.1:0-7229 GCA_964359775.1 uncultured Candidatus Saccharibacteria bacterium | reverse complement strand
ACAGCATCACCAAACCGATTACGGATATGATGTCCGATTTGACCGATAGTATTACCAAACCGATTACGGATATGATGTCCGATTTGACCAGCAGTATCACAGCGCCGATTACGGATATGATGTCTAATTTGACGAGTAGTATCACCCAACCTTTTACTGACATGCTGTCTAATGTCACAAGTGGGATCACTGACAGTATTTCTGGAATAGCTGGGAACGCTGTTTCCGGTTTGACGGGGGGGTTGGTTGGTAGCGCGACAAATGCTGTTGCTGGTGCCGCTACCGGGGCTGTCGGTGGAGTAGTTGGTGGGGCTGTCGGTGGAGTGGCCGGAGGGGTAATTGGCGGGGCTCTAGGTTTTGGTTTCGTCCCGGTCAAAGAACAAAACGGCCCCCTGATGACCGCCGCTAAAAATACCGACAAAAATACTAAAGAAATTTGGGAACTCAACAAGAAGATTTGTATGTATACCAAAGCGATCAAACGGATCCAGCAAGCTTTTGAAAAACAACAATTTGTCGACAATCCTGATGTCCGCCGTACCGCCAGTTCCAAAATTGAAGATTACCGCAATCAATTGAAAGATTTTGTCGACAAAGGTTACGACAGTACCGGTCAGGGTCCGGATTCTCCGCTTTTTGTGAAGAATACCGATCAACACTTAAAAGAAGTCCGCGCTGAGCAAGCGGGTTTAACTCAAACGGCTATCAAGAATAGTGGAAATAATATTAAAGATGATGTGGTTAAACAATTAGACCAAGAAGAACAAGCCACCTTCCAAGATGAAATAAAGTCCACACTTTCTAAGTCTGATCTGGATAAGTTGAAAAATAGCCCCAAAGATTTTTCGGAAGCTGATTTGTGGAAAAATATCGCTTTAGCCGCTCAACCGGAAAATTATTTCCTCGGATCTTACATTGTGGCCAAGAAGCAACTTAATCAAGCTCAAAATAAGGCTGAACAAAACGCTCGCGAAGAAATCATTGCCGGCAATGGCTTCTTACCGACTCGCAAATGCGCCGAGAAGCAGGGTGATTATTGCGCTAAATGGGAAACCGTCACTCCGCCAACGGTGGTCCAGCAAACAATCGGTGATTCAATGCAAGCTCGCCTGGATCAATATATCCAAGCCAAAGAGTATGGCGATATCGGCACCGGTAATGAGCCGACAGCCTCTGAAGTCCAAAATTTTGCTCCGGCTAATACCGGTGGTGGGGGTGGAGGGGCCGCGATGGCGGGCGCGGGGGGAGGGGGCGGTTTGGACCTTGGTAGTTTATTTGGCGGCGGTGGAGGCGGTGATGGCAGCGCTCTGGACCTCGGTGCCCTCCTTGGCAATGGTGGATTAGGCGATGGTCTGGGCAATTTAGGTGATTTGATCGGAGTCTCCGCTACTGTTAGTCTCGATACCAGTGACGCCAAACCAAAAATAACTTGGACTGGTAAAAACGCGGTTATTTGTCGGGCCGATAATCTTTGGTATAGCCAGGGTGATGGCGATATCTTGAGTATCGTTAAAAATAACGGGCAAGTCTTACCCCTCACTGGTTCAGTCGAGATTAATACCCCGATTAGTCTCCCGGTTACTCTGGAAATTACCCAAGGTGATACTATTTATAATCTAGCCTCCTCGATCAGCGTTAGCTCTAATCTCAAAAATATTTCTTTTGATTTAGCTCACGATTCCGTTTATCACCCGCAAGTTGGCGATCAGGTAAAATTGACCATTTTTACCCAGAGTCTAACTTACGTTGCCAAAGTGGCCACGGCCGCTGATATTGTGGCCGGTCTGCAAACTGCCGCCAATGCTCTGGGGGCGGATTCACCAGCAAAAACCGCTTTTGATAATCTGACCCTCAATTTCTATGCCAATTTGGGAAAGATCTCGACCAGTCCTAAGATTTCTTATCAAATCAAGTGTAAGGGGGCTTTAGGTAAAGAAGCTGTCGGAAAAGTAGATTTGAAATAATAGAAGCCTAAAAATGTTCGCTTCCTTTTTTAAAAAAATATCTGAATTTCCATTAAAGTCCTGTCTTTTGGCCTTGATGATTTTTGTGATGATGGCCTGGCCGAGTATTACTTGGGGAGCGAACCCGATTGTTACCCGTAATATCCCCAATGGTACTGGGCCAATGATAACCACTGAACATGCCGACATCACTCTGGCTGAAACTCCTGAAGAATTTACTACCGCCTTGAATTTTCAAGCGAATGAAATTGCTCGTCGAAATACGGAACTGAGTCGTCTTGGTCAGGATGCTTTTGATACTGGTAAGCATATGGAGGAATATAAGACTTTTAAAGCTTTTGCTGAAGGGAAAATTGGTTCCACTAAACCGGCAGACTGGAGTGATGAGCAATGGCAAAATTACAACCAAGCTCTCACTAAATACAAAGAAGCGGAAAATGTCTATCGAGAGAATGTTAATCTTAATCAAAGCAATCAAGATATAATTCGAAATCTTGAGGACCAACTGGCGAAAGACCCTAATAATCAAGATCTAAAAGATGCTCTTGCTGCCAGGGAAGCCGCTTCGGCCAGTACCGTCAAAGGTCAATGTGGCTGGTTTGATTGGACTTGTGCGGTCGAAGAAATTGTTGGTATATGGTTATCATCCATTCAACTAATTCTTTTCGGGCCACTCTTAGGTCTCGCTGCTTTCTTTTTTAACTTAGCTTTGTCTATGTCAGTCGAAAATCTAGATCAGTTTCTCCAAATTAGCGGGGTGATCAAAGCTTGGTCAGTGATGAGAGATTTATGTAATATCGTTTTTATCTTTGTTTTGTTGTATGGAGCGATCAATATCATGATTGGTAAAAGCGGAACGGATGTCAATCGGCTAATTTCCGGGGTTATTATTGCCGCTCTCCTGGTCAATTTCAGTGGTTTTTTTGTCCGGTCTTTGGTCGATGTCTCCAATCTGGTCACCGTCACCTTTAATGATCAAATTTCCAAGAATGCTTCCGGTGGCGCTTCCGGGTCTTTGGATAAATCTATCGGCTTGGCCAAAAATCTTCTAAATGCGGTTAAACTGACCTCAGTTGAAGAACCGGTGCCAGGCTATCCAGGTATAACTCAAGTGAAAAGAACTTCTCTGGCCTCAATGATCATATCTTTTCTCTTTAGTATTGTTTTTGCCTTGGTTTTTATTTTTGTCTTATTTTATCTGACCTTTGTCTTTTTGTTGCGCACCGTGGCGATAATCTTTATTTTCATTATGTCGCCCTTGGCGATTGTCGGTCGGTTTTTACCGGATAATATCGGGATGAGTTTTTGGAATCAATGGTGGAAGCCTTTCAAAGAAAATTTATTATTTGCTCCGCTTCTTTTATTCAATCTTTATTGGATTCTCCTAATCTTGGATTCAGGCGTGGCCAGTATTGTGGGGACAACCGGAATTTCCAGTGTCAGCAGTTCTATGGGCCTGGATCTTTTTAGAGGATCACTTGACGCGATGGTCTTTTATATTTTTGCCATCTTTTTGTTGTTTATGGGTATTTCTACCGCCAAAACGTCGGCTGGGGCGATTGGTGGAATGGCCGGAAAGGCGGCCGGCTTTGTCGGCGGGGCAGTTTTGGCCGGGGGAGCAGCTGGGGCGACTAAATTAGCTCAAAAATCCGGAGCGACGGAAAGACTTTCCAATTGGTATCATGGTTCTAGCGCCAAACCGGCTCGCTGGTTTAATGCCCCTAGCCGAGGAGCGGCCCGAGTCGCTCGAGCTGTCGGTCGAACCGGGGTGGGCAAAAAATTAGCCAGCCCGGTTTCTTCAACTCTCGGTTATCTTGGGGCTAGGGGTGTGCCGGGAATTGATCAAAAGAATTATGACGATTGGTCCAAGCGTTGGGGCTGGGAAAACAAAGAATTGGATGAACAATTAACTAGGCGCTATAAAGGAAGCGAAGAAGAGGATCGAAGTGGCGCAGACAAGTTCAAAGCTTTTCAAAAAATGTCATATTCGGATCAAGCTAGGCTATATAGCAAGTTGTCTGGCGAGGATCGATCTAAGCTTGAAAATGAGGCCAAGAAGGCCTTTGATAAGACTAAGTCCGATGCGGATAAAAAGCAGTTTGATGCCATAACGAAGCTTAGAGGGGAGCTGAAAGGCAAGGCGGTTAAGGACCTGAAAACAGCTAGCACGAAGCTCGAACAAGATATCCGTAAGAAAGAAGTCTTGGATGAAGCTAAAGGTCTTTTCGATAAAGAAAAGAGGCCTTCTATTATTGCCAAAATCAATCAAAATATCCCTCCGGACATAAGTGACCCAGAACAAAGGAAGCTGAAGGAGGAAGAAGGTATAATGAAAAAGATCAGAGCGATTACCCCTAATGACTTTGAAGAGTTCTTCTTAGAAAATCGCAAGGACATCATGAGTGACCCTATTATCTATAGATCCTTTACCACCGGGCAACTAAACAAGCTCTCAAACGTCGCTGACGAAGATGAGAAGGCCAAAATAAAAGCGGAGATTACAAAACTAGCGACACCGTCGACCGACTCATTTAACCCAAGAAGTGGTGACCCCATTGCGGAAAAATCAAGAGCTTGGATGGGCAATCTGAATAATACCAATAACACCTTCTAGACTATGACTAGCAAAGAACAACTCAAGGCTCTCTACAATAACCTGCCGGATGCCATCAAGGCCGTTTACGACCGGCCAGAAACGAATGACGAGATCTACGAGATCTGCGAAAAACATAAGCTCCATATTGATCAAATTGGAGTGGTGATTAATACAGCCTACGCTGCAATGCTCGGGGTTGTAAAGCCGTCTGACTTTACGGACACTTTTACTAAAAAAGCTGATATCCCTTCGGATATTGCTAATTCATCACCCACGAAATTAACGAACAAGTTTTCGCTCCGATTCGTCAAGAATTTCTGCACTCTGGTTATACTTGGTCCACCGGCTCCGGCCCTAAACCTCTACCTAACAACGTCGAGCCGATCAGTCCCCAGTTTTCCTCCGTTCCTTACCAACCAGCTCGGCCAGAAGATCCGGTTAAGCAGGAAATCCTTACTGCCATTGAAAATCCCAGCCCAACTCAAATGATCACTCGGGATAATTTTGCCGATAAACTGGGTCAGCTTAGTCAAAACAAAGAATCGAGTCAAAGCTTAACGAGACCGATCGCCACTAAGCCAGTTGAGAAGAAAAAACTCGACCCGTATCGGGAGTCACTAGTCTAAAAAACTAAGGGAACTTAATTTAAAAGACCTGAGTTTTGATTAAGATAGCCTAGATGGCCCTAAAGATGGTAAAATAAAACAGATTGCTGTCGAAAAAAGTGTCTTTACCATCAGGCAAATAATTCTAACGGAATGAATTTTCAAGTTCCTCAATTTATCGAAGTCGAGGATAAAATCATCGGCCCCCTCACTTTCAAACAATTCATCTACCTGGCCGGGGGAGCGGGCCTGTGTTTTTTGGTCTACACTCAATTAGGTGTTTATTTGGGAGCAGTTCCGATTATGGCCATTGGGGCCTTTGCTTTCGCATTGGCTTTTTATAAAATAAATAATCGGCCCTTTGTCTACACGGCTCAAGCGGCTCTTAAATATTTTTTAGCTGACAAGTTATATCTGTGGAAAAAGAATTATAAACCGGCTGTGGGGACAAAAATTGTTTTAGGAGAAGACAAAGGGGTTCAAATTCCTCGCCTGAGTGAAAGCCGATTAAAAGAATTATCTTGGAGCCTTAACGTTAAAGAACATTTGGACCAAGGTGAAAACAAACAATGACAAATTCTAAATCCAAAGCCACTCAAGATTTTGTCCCGATTCGAGAGATCCGGGAGGGTGTTGTTATTTTGAAAGATGGTTCAATGAGAATGATCCTACTGGTTTCGTCGATGAATTTTTCACTTAAATCCAAAGACGAAAAAAGTGCCATTCTCTTTCAATATCAAAACTTTCTCAATTCTCTTGATTTTCATATCCAAATTTTTATTCAATCACGACGCTTGGATATCAAACCTTATCTGCTGACCCTAGAGGCTAAAGCTAAAGAACAGACCAATGAATTGCTTAAGGTCCAAACTCAGGAATATATGGATTTTATTAAAGATTTTGCCGAATCTTATAACGTGATGTCAAAAGGCTTTTTTATCGTTGTCCCTTATTATCCAGCCATGATTAGTAGTAGTGGTAACCTGTTTAGCCGTTTACTTGGCCGGGCTCAAACCAAGGTTCAAGCTAATAGTGATTTTTCCGAAGCCAAGACTCAGCTTGAGCAAAGAGTGTCAGTGGTGGAACAGGGGATGAAGCGCGTTGGCCTGCAAACGGCTCCTTTGGGAACGGAAGAATTAATCGAGCTCTTTTTTCGGCTTTTCAATCCAGGCGAATCAGATGTCCCCAATTTGGAAAATAATCAGACTAATAATCAACCGGCAATTTAATTTATGGATATTTCTTTTCTTAAAAAATCTGCTCCCACTGAAGAATTAATCCCAGTTTTGCCGAGTGATATTTATCAATCGGGAGTTTTGGAGCTCAATGATATCATCGCGCCGGCGGCTATGAGAGTAACGGCCAAGGGCTTGAATTTGGGTGATAAAATCGCTCGGACTTTGTTCGTCATTTCTTACCCGCGGTTTTTGAGCGAGGAGTGGTTTTCGCCGATTATTAATCTCGACAAAGTTTTTGATATTTCAATCTTTGTTAATCCAATTGACACTTCTCAAGCTCTCAAGACTTTGCAGAAAAAAATTGCCGAGGTTCAAAGTCAGATTCACATTCGAGAGGAGAAGGGGATGGTTCGCGACCCGGTCTTGGATACCGCTTTCCAAGATATCGAATCTTTGCGTGACCAACTTCAGCAAGCTCAAGAGAAAATTTTTGATGTTGGGCTCTATGTGACTCTCTATGCTGAAACCAACGATGGTCTTGATAAGATTGAATCAGAAATTCGTTCGATTCTAGACGCCAAGTTGATTTATCTTAAGCCGGCCAACTATCAACAAGAAGAAGGCTTTTTGACTGTGGCGCCGATTGGTCATGACCGGCTAGAGATCACTTCTAAAATTAATTCGACCCCACTCTCCAGCCTCTTTCCTTTTGTCTCTTTTGATTTAACTTCCAACAAAGGAATTTTGTTCGGTATTAATATGCAAAATTCTTCCTTGGTTCTCTTTGATCGGTTTTCCTTGGAAAACTATAATTCGGTTATTTTTGCTAAATCTGGTTCGGGAAAATCTTATACCACTAAATTGGAAATTTTGCGCAGTTTAATGT
>CAYHUF010000016.1:6236-10608 GCA_964359775.1 uncultured Candidatus Saccharibacteria bacterium | reverse complement strand
CGTCTGCCGTGGGTCTAAACCCACTCGACTTGCATGCCTTATCCACGCCGCCAGCATTCATCCTGAGCTAGGATCAAACTCTCAATAAAAATCATAATCCTTGCGGACCAGATTTAGAAATAAACGGAACAAAAGAAAATACAATAGCGTCTATGTTTTTACCTTACTTTTGCTGTCAGTTGTCAAAGTTCTGTTAAACAAAATGCCCACTACAGGCACCTAGGGATTATACCTGAACGGAAAAGGAAGTCAACAATACGCGGATTGACGCGGATAAAACGCTGATTTACGCCGAATATGCCCCAAAAAGCCTTATTTTAGGCCAGATTACAGACACTTACCGGGGAAGTCTTAAACAGAAACCGCCCGACAGAGCCAGGAGCTTCTGCGGACGGAAACATCTTCTATATAGCCACCTTCCAAGTCAATTCCCCCAAGAGATCAACTCGGACAATAATGACATCCTTCGGTCCTTTATTACTGGAGTGGTCGTTTTCGTATAATCTAATCTCTACTCTAATGGAATCATTTGCGGGATCTTGGTGATCAGAAAGTAGATCAAAATAGATTGTGATACGCTCCGCTCGCCCTAAAATCTGTGTCGAAATCCGATGAGACTCTTTACCGCTTAGGGAATTAAAGGGAGGTTGATCATCCCCACTCTCGGTAAAAATCGATTTAAGTAATAAAGAGGGTACCTCTAGAGACCTTTGAAACATCAATGACTCTCTAAAACTGGTATCTCTAGATGCTCTCCCCGTTAGTTTATTACTAAGATCTATCTTAATCTCCTTGCCCATTGGAGTCCTCCTTTCAAGGATAGGCTCACTACGGCCTTTGCGGTTTTTGACGGTAGATTACTGTCTCCACATATGTTAATAGCACAGGTAAAAATATTTGTCCAGTTTTTAGCTTACTCCCCACCAATTTTATTGGAGTGCACTGTTTGAAAACCCCGACGGCTTCGAATCAGCAGATTCGTGGCTTGGCCATAAATTTCGCGGGGACAACCCGCTTTAGAGGAGCAGTCCCCTTTATGGGGATGAAAACAGGCGATGTGTTTCGGAGTGGTCGGTGGACCACTCCTATTCCAAAAAAACAGCCATGGTGTTGTGTGCCTAAAACCACGTCGGCTCCGAATCAGCAGATTCGTGGCTTGGCCATAAATCCGTGGGGATAGGACACACAACCTGTTTTATAAGCTAATCCTACGACCGTGAGAGTAGGTTATAATCACAAATTGCTCAAACTCAAATCCCCAGGCGAGAAGCTTAAGCTTCTCGCCTGGGGATTATCTGCGTTTTATCTGCAATAATCTGCGTTTTTATCCGCGTTTAGATTTCTCCCACATCACCAGAAGAGGCGAAGCCACGAAAATCGAAGAGTAAGTGCCGAAGAAAATACCGATGGCCATAATCATGGCGAAATTTCGAGTTGAATCAGCTCCAAAGAAATAAAGCGCGACTAAAGTTAGAATAATGGTCAAGGAAGTATTAATTGAACGGATAAAAGATTGGTTCAAACTAATTCCAACTGTTTCTTCAAAAGTATGGCCTAAGCGACTTTTAACGTTCTCTCTAATTCGATCGAAAATAACAATCGTGTCATTGACCGACAAAGCCATAATCGTCAGTAACGCGGTCAAAAAGAGAGCATCAGCTTCAAAACCATAATAACGGCCCAAGTAAGCAGCTACTCCACTCGGAATAATAATGTCGTGAAGGAGGGCAAAAATTGTAACCACCCCATATTTCCAGGAGCTAATAATATGCGAAACTTTATTAAAAGCCAGAGAGATAAATAAAATCACCACCAACATCACCAGACCAATTGCCATCAATCCGCGTCGCATCAATTCCTGGCCAACAGCTGGGCCAATCGAGCTAAAACGTTTTTCCACAAAAGAACCGACTTGGTTCAACTGATCAGTAATCAATTGTTTTTGAGCTTGATCAATAGTTTTGGTTTTCAACAACAAACCTTGCTCACCGACAAACTGAGTCGAAATTTGACCCAAACCTAATTGATCTAAACTGGCTCGAAGTTTAATTAGATCCGGACGAGGGCCACTAAATTCCACTTCATAAACTGTACCGCCTTTAAAATCTGAGCCGGGATTGAGTCCAAAACTAAAGATTGAAACCAGGGAAATGGCAATCAAGAAAGCCGAGATGCTCAAGAAAATTTTTCGATGTTTAACAATGAACATAAGATTTTATTTATTAGCTGAGCCTTTGGCTGTACTTAAACCGCTACTAAAAAGAAAGCGGACCAGGCGACTTTCCCCCTTAAACCCGAGGGCCAAAAGGAATGTCCGGGTAACTGTGATTGCCGTAAACATACTAATAATTACTCCGATCGCCAAGTTGAGGCCAAAACCTTTAATTAAACTGGAACCAAACCAGAACAGAATAATTGAGGACAAAATTGTGGAAGTATTGGAGTCACGAATCGAGGACCAGGCCCGAGTAAAACCATCATGGAGGGCGTCTTGGACTTTCTTGCCATTATTGATTTCTTCTTTCAATCGTTCGAAAATTAAGACATTGGCATCAACCGCAATTCCAATCGAGAGAATAAAGCCGGCAATTCCGGCCGCCGTTAGGGTAACTGGGATTAATTTGAAAATCGACAACATAATAGCGACATAAATCGACAGAGACAACACCGCCACTACTCCCGGCAAGCGATACCACAGAACCATAAAGATCGCGATAATAATGAAGCCAATCACTCCCGCTTTTAAACCTTTAGCCAAAGCTTCACCGCCGAGAGTTGCTCCGATGGTTTGAGTGGAAGCCAAACTAATCGGTACCGGCAAAGCACCTAGGTTGAGATTTTTAACTAGCTCCTTGGCTTCAGCTAGAGAAAATTGGCCGGAAATTTCACCACGACCATCACGGATAGTGTCTCGAATCGTCGGAGCGGAAATTTGCTTACCGTCTAAATAAATCGCCAAGCGTTTACCAATATTTTGTTCAGTAATTTGAGCAAAAAGTTTTCCACCCTCACTGGTAAAAGTAACCCCAATAGCCGGATTAATGTCATTTTGATTAAACTGGACACTGGCCCGTTCGAGGTACTTACCATCGAGACCGGTGGGAATATAAAGGGCATCAGTATTGACCAATTGCCAGGTTTCAGCCCCAAAACGATCCTTAATAGTTTTTTCCAAATCAGCAATTGTCAGAGAAGTGGTGGAGGACATCGCCGTTGTCAGATAATCTTGAACTTGTTTTTGAGCGTCTAAGATTCGGTCTTTTTCTGGACCGTCCGGTCGTTCAATTCGGAATTCGAGGGAAGGAGTCTTACTAATCATAGCTTCCGCTTGTTTGAGATCACTAACCCCAGGCAGATCCACAACTAAACGATGGATAGCTCCAACGCCGAGGCCAACTTGTTCAGACTGGATCACCGGTTCACCCACACCAAAAACATTGACTCGGCGTTCAATCACCCCCTTGAGAGCATCCATGGCATCCGGAATATCACTCGGGCTCAATTTGGAAACATCAGCCTGATAAATTAACTGACTGCCACCAGATAGGTCCAGACCTAGCTTAAAGGGTCGGTAAGCCCAGAAGCTCTGATCAGTTTCGGATAAAAAGACACCATAAGCGAGTAAAATACCGCCGAGCAGCAAGAGGAGGGCGGCCACCTTAGTTTTAATAGTCATACGGGCAATTATAGCCAAAAAGGCGGGAAAATCAATCCCCACACCTTCTTCCCCTACTCTACCCCAGCCTTTAACTGGTGAACCAAAGAGACCTGCCAATAGCCGGCTAGGGCACCAAAAATGAGCCCGCTGACGATATCACTAGGCCAATGTACTCCGGCAATAACCCGAGCCAAACCGATAATCAGAGCGGCCAGAAGAGCCAGAAGTCCAGCACGGCGATTCAAAACCAGCAAACCACCAGCTAGAGCGCCGAAGAAAACGGCGTGACCGGAAGGGAAAGATTCCAAAGAGCCGGCTAGAAACAGGGGGTGAACACTCGACCAAAAAATAAAGGGCCGGGGGCTGACTAAATTATATTTTAAGAGGCTAGCCAAAAACCAGGCGATACCGCTGGTAAATAAAATCAAATCAAACCACAGTAAGCCGAGCAGACGCCGCCTGAAAGAAAAAATACAGGTCAGAAAAATCGCCAGAATAACTAAATAAGTAAAGTATTGCGATAAAAATAAAATCAGCTGATCAAAGAACCAATTTTGACCGGCCCATTGATGTAACCAAATAAAAATTATTTTATCCATGGGCCAATTGAATTAAATTCCTAAACAATTCTACCACGGTAATCGGACCAACTCCGCCCGGAACCGGTGTAAAAAGCGAGGCTAGATCGGCGCAAGCCGGATCAATATCCCCCGC
>CAYHUF010000016.1:0-6136 GCA_964359775.1 uncultured Candidatus Saccharibacteria bacterium | reverse complement strand
TCGCTGGTACCGCAATCGATTAAAACGGCGCCAGGCTTGATCATAGCCGGCTTGATTAGTCCGGATTTACCCGCGCCGCTGATGAGCACATCAGCGGCGCGGGTTTTAGCCGCCAAATCAGCTGTCTTAATATCCGCCGTCTCCACTTCAAAACCGGCTTGGGTCAAATAAATCGCAATCGGCCGGCCGACCAATTGCCCCTGACCGATCTCTAAAATCTTTTTATTAGTTAAATCAACTTGTCCCCGTTTTAAAATTTCCAGGACAGCTAGAACCACCGGTGATTCAACACTAGCGTTGTCCGACAAGGCATCCACATCTTTATCAGCCGGCACTAAATTTAAAAGTTGTTTGGTGTTTAAATGAGCCGGCATAGGCAACTGAATGATAATGCCATTAACCTGCCGGTCATTGGTCAATCGCTCGATCAGCTCAACCAAATCTTGTTCGGCCACATCCTCGGGAAATTCCAAGGCCCGCATATCAATACCAATGTCCGCGGCCACCTTTTGTTTTAGCGCCACAAATTTGGCTGTAGCCGGATCGGCCCCGACTACAATCGCCGCCAAAACCAGCGGGCGCCCGTTTAATTGGCTTTTTAGTTCCGCTTTTAATTCCCCCGCGATTTTTTTTCCGTCAATAATCATTAGATAATCTAGCCCGAATTTATTTACCCTTGGTCAAGACGAGAGTCTTGATGGTTTTTAAAGCAATCGCGATATCCAACCAAAGATTACGATTTTTAATATAAAATAAATCATAAGATAATTTATTTCGCGTTTCGGCAAAATCTAGGCCATGATGCGGATGATTCTCCTGGTAGACCTGGGCCCAACCGGACAAGCCCGGCTTAACCAGGTGGCGGACATTATAAAAAGGAATTTCGGTGACATATTCTTTGACTGGTTCCGGAAATTCCGGTCGTGGACCAACCAAAGAAATATCTCCCCACAACACATTCAATAACTGTGGCAATTCATCCAAGCGGGTCTTGCGCAACCAAGCACCCAATTTAGTCACTTGATTTTTATTAGACTCATGCCACACTCCGCCGTCATCAGCTTTTTCCATAGTCCGAAATTTAAATAAACGAATCGGCTGATTCTTCTCCCCCACTCGGCGCTGGATACTAAACAAAGGCCCCCGATCAAAAGTAAATTGAAGTAATAAAATAATCGGGTAAACTACAGCGCTAATTAAAGCTAAAACTAAAGCTAGCAAAAAATCAATAACTCGCTTGAGAAAATCGTAAATAAATTTGGGCCGGGAAGTAATATTTTGTAAAAACCAACGCTCGTCGATTAGAGATAGAGGTACCCGTTCAAAAATATCTTCATACAAACTATCTACCGACAAAAAGCGAACTTCTTTAAAAATCAATTGATAAAAATCTTTCAAAAGGGTGCTGATTTCACTGTCATAAGGGTTGATCACCATCAGAGTCACTCGACTCCGGCTGAGGTCAGCCACTGGAACCGTATCAACAATGACCGCATTGTATTGAGGATTGTTGCGAATCTCATCTTTTAATTCTTCCACTTCCGAACCAGAACAGGCAAAATAAATTCGTTCCCGCCGACCACGCAAAATATGAGGAACTAGAAAACGTCGCCAAGCAAAAATCAAAACGAAAGACCAAATCAAATCAATGAACAAAATCGTCTTGGGAGTAATCCCAAAATAAGGTAGAAAATAAAAGAATATCACCGCCAAACCAGAGTTGACTAGTTGGGCGTTAAAGATAATTTGCGGTAAACGCCGTTGAAACAATGAAGTCTGCCGGCCATACAAATCAGCGATAAAAAAGACTAGAATCCAGACAGCAAAAACTAAGGCGAAAGGTGAAAGGTGGACCGACAAAGTCGCCCAGTCTGGAGTTGAGGCATTGCGAACAAATAAAGCCAGCCACAGAGCGACAATAAACAAAAAAAGGTCACCGGCCAACAAAATTAGAGTCCCTTTACGCGTAACTACCTGCATATTGGGCTAGTATACACCCAAAAAACGTTTTTAAACACCCTCTCCGGCCAAAAGGCCGACAGTCAAATTAACCCTGGAAATAGGCCTTAAAAAGTGTATGATGAGTAAAAATCAGATAAAAAAGAGACTTTTAGATGATTTTCAGCTTTATGACAGAAAAACGGCTTAAAATAACCTACTTAATCACCAAAGGCGTTTTTGGCGGGGCCCAAAGATATGTCTACGAATTAGCTAGCGCCCTACCTGAAACTGACTATGAAGTCTCGGTGGTTTTCGGTGACGGTGAGGTTCTGGAAAAAAAACTTCAATTGGTCAAAATTCGAACGATTCGAATCAAATCATTAGGTCGAGATTTAAATTTTTGGCGGGACTTAGAATCCTTTTGGGCGCTTTGGAAACTTTTTCGTCAAGAAAAACCAGACATCATCCATCTCAACAGCTCCAAAATCGGCGGCTTAGGCGCTCTGGCTGGGCGACTAGCCGGCGTTAAAAAAATTATTTTCACTGGTCATGGCTGGTCTTTCAATGAAGACCGTTTTTGGTTAGAAAAAAAGATTTTAGCTTTTGGTCATTGGTTAACAATTATTCTAGCCCACCAAACTATTGCTGTTTCCCAGCAAGTTTATGATCAAGTGGCTATTTGGCCCGGAGTAAAAAATAAGATTACGCTAATCTATAACGGCATCGACAAAATCAATTTCCTGTCTGAACGCGATGCTCGCCTTTTATTGTTACCAAATAAAATTGATAAATTTTGGCTCGGCACAATTGCGGAATTGCATCACAACAAAGGTCTGGATATTTTAATTGAAACTTTTGCCCGCTTGGTTAAAAGTTTAATTTCCTCAGAACTTGGTTGGTCACTCTACTTAGTTATTATCGGCGAAGGCGAAGAACGCGGCCGTTTGGAAAAATTGATTAGTGCTAAGCGCTTGGAGGGTCGGATTATCCTCCTCGGCCAAGTTGAGGAAGCTCGTAAATACCTCAAAGCTTTTGATGTTTTTATTCTCCCCTCTCGGACTGAGGCCTTCCCCTATGCTCTACTAGAAGCTGGCTACGCCGGTCTGCCGATTGTGGCTTCGGAAGTTGGGGGTATCCCCGAAATTATTCCCGATGCCGAGTCCGGCCTCCTGGTCCCACCCGGCAATGTCATTGAGTTGGAAAAATCACTAAAATACATGATCACTAAAGATCATTACCGAGCTTTAGTTGGACCAAATATTGAAAAGAAAATTAAAGCTGATTTTTCGTTCAAGGAAATGCTGAAAGAAACGATGGATCTTTATCAAACAAAATAACCAAATCTGATTCGATCCGCGTTTTATCTGCTAAAATCGGTATCTTATCTGCACTTGCCCGCCTAAGTTTTGCTACGCAAAATTTTGGAGGGTGAATCTGCGTCTAGTCCGCAAGAGTCCGCATTATTGAGGGCCAACAAACTCGTTATGAATATCCTCGCGGTGAAAAGCCAAGGAATATTTGCGCATACCACTGACCATCCCCAAGCAAATAAACTCGGTCAACAAGTGTGATCCGCCATAACTCATAAAAGGCAGCGGCAGTCCGGTCACCGGCAAAAAGCCGATATTCATTCCCACGTGGATAATAAAATGGCTCATTAAATAAATCGCCACCCCGACGGCAAAGAGGGTTTCAAAATTGGTCGCTGCCATCAAGGCATTAGCAAAAAGTCGCCAAATAATTAGGCCAAATAAGAGAAAAACCAGAGCCACCCCGAAGAAACCCCACTCCTCGGCAAAGGCGGCAAAAACAAAGTCGGTCTGATACTCCGGTAAAAATTTCAAACGAGATTGGGTGCCATAGCCAACGCCCTTACCAAAAAATTGGCCTGAACCCACCGCAATTGTCGACTGAAAAGCATTGTAGCCGGCTCCCCGGACATCAGCCAGTGGGTGAACAAAAGTTTTGATCCGGTCTTTTTGGTAGGGTTGAAAAACAAACAGCCAAGCCAAAGAGAAAGCCAGGGTACCAATGGTGGCCACGACAAACAAATGTTTTTTAGATACTCCAGAGACCATAATCATTCCCAACCAAATAAAAAAGATGATAATCGCCGAGCCAAAATCAGGCTGGAGTAAAATTAAAATAAAAGGAATAAAAGCGTAGAGACCGGAGACGATAATATGCCGAATATTGGCAATCTCGACGTGGCGCCGGGAAAAATATTTGGCCAACATGGCAATCATGGCGATCCGCATAAAGTCGGCCGGCTCGACCGCCGCCCCCCCAATGGTAAACCAAGACTTAGCCCCCTTAGCCACCGTCCCCAAAAGAAACAAACTGGACAAAATAGTAATAAAAATTAGATACAGAGCGGTGATCACTCCGCTCCGGCGCAAGAAGCGCCAATCGACCGAAGAGCAAACTAAAAAAGCGCTGATGGAGACAGCGATCCAGATTAATTGCCGGTCAAAATGGTATTGATCGGCCGTAAAGGAGCTCATGGTGATCAAACCAAAAGCTAGTAGGGGCAGGGTGGATAAAAAAAGCACCCAGTCGAGATCGAGGTATTTACGAAAAATCTCAATCATAAACCTGAATTAAGGGACTTGAGTAAAGCCGTTAAAACGCCAATAAGTATCCAAACTCGTCGGATTACGACTGAGTGGCGCTGGCCAAGTAAAATAGAGATCTTTGGTTTCTCCCTTAGCCAAGCTGTCAACTAAAGTTTTCGAACCGGCAAAAGCATTTTGATTGTCGTCATTCAAAACGATAGCAATCTCGAGACCCGACAAAGCCACCAGGGAATTATTAATCAGCCGATAATGAAGTCGGGGCGATGGATCGCTGGTAAAATTAACCGGGTCAATTACTCGCTCCAAAGAAACCGTCGCTGATAAAGCGGGAGTTTTCAACCAGTCAGACTGACTGGTAATCTCCAGAGTGGCCGACTGAGCAATTCTTTTATCAGCAATTAAACCTGGTTCAAAAACAACAAATTTCTCAAGCGGATTAACGTAAGTCGAACCAGTTTTTGAAGTAATTAAAGCATTATTTCCATCATAAATTCTTAAAATATAGGTTAATTTTTTGGCACCCACCGTTCCGTTGAAATTTTCCAACATAACCGCCACGTCATAACGTCCTTCTCCTGCTTCCAAAATTCGGGACCATAAAACCTTGATCGGCAAAGTAGTGTTAACGCAAGCTTTCTGGCATAAACCACCACAATCCACCCCGGTTTCAGCGTTATTTTGCTGGCCGTCAAAACAAGAAGGAGTGGGTCGCGAATATAAATAAAAACCCAAAACCACCGCAAAAATTACCCCTAACACACTGAATAAATACAGTAATTGTCGCTTTACTCGCCAGTTGGACATTGTCTTGATCATATCAAAAAACCCTTCTTCACGCCACCAACAAAAACTCTCTAATCGCTTAGAAAGTTTTTGTTATTATCTAGTTTAAATTAGGCCAATGGTCCTGGCGATTACCTACTTAGCCAGCCATAGCTTTAGCGAAGGCTGGTCGCCTGCCATAGCTTTCTTTGACCTTTCGTAGCCTTGCGCGGAGAAGGTAGCGGAGGTGGACTTCCCTTGGGTGAAAACTTCTAAAGTGAATCAAGTACTTTGTGTTGGCGATTACCTACTCTCCCCTTACGAGTACCATCGGTACTACGGTGCTTAACTTCTGGGTTCGGAATGGAGCCAGGTGTGACCACCGCGTTAGATCACCAACACAAAACACTCGATTTTTTTATTTTAATTAACCGACACCGAGTAGGGAAAGGAAAAGACCGCTAGGTCCTTGCCAGATCTCCCCTCCCTACTCAGTGGAATTGCATACGAGGTATATGAATAAATTCTTGGCGAAGGTGAAGGGGGTCAAACCCTTGTCTTCTTCCTTGGAATGGAAGTGCTCTGGCTCCAAACTTTTCAGCCTGAAGTTTTGTTGAGCTACACCCTCAAGAGTAGGAGTAAATGGTTTACAAATTTCCTAATAGGAATGGACTAATTAGTACTCCACGGCTTAACTCGTTACCGAGCTTACACCTAGAGCCTATCAACCTGGTCATCTCCCAGGAGTCTCGTAATGATAATTAATCTTAGGGTTGGTTTCCCTCTTAGATGCTTTCAGAGGTTATCCATTCCCGACTTAGCTACGGAGCGGTGCCGTTGGCACGACAGCTCTCAGA
>CAYHUF010000015.1:0-10723 GCA_964359775.1 uncultured Candidatus Saccharibacteria bacterium | reverse complement strand
ATGATCGTCTTCTGGGTCCTGTTGATTATGTTTATTGTCTGGGTGGTCAAAGAAATCTCCGGCAAGCACCGTAGTGACAACTCGTCAGCGCTCGAAATTTTGAAGGAACGCTACGCCAAGGGCGAGATTGATAAAAAAGAATTTGAAGAAAAGAAGAAAGATCTCCGTTAAATTAAAAATAGTTGTCATGTCTTGTCACGATCACAAATCAAATCCAGAGTATCGTCATGAGTCCAAAATGATGGGTTTAATGATGCTGTGTTGTCTCTTGCCGGTATTAGTTTTAATCATTTTGGCTCTACTTAAATAGCTCCATGAGAACCTTAACCCAAAAACTTGTCGCAACCATTATCCTCAGCTCGTTTTTAGCGATTAGCTTTGGGAGCTTTGTCGTTATGATCCATGAGCCGGGCCAAGTGATGACTAGCAACTGTCCTTTCTCGGCCCTGGACCAAACGCTTTGTCCGCAAAATACTTTGGCGGTAGTTATTCATCATCTCTTGGCCTATCACAGTTTCCTAAATGTCCCCCTAGTTAAAAATTTAAGTCTGTTTCTCCTCTCTACTTTCCTTTCTTTAATTGGAGCCTGGTGGCTGATTATCCGGATCAGACCTTTATTGGTTTCACCGGTCTTAAACCGACTCTTAAATGATTCCCCGCCGAAACAATCCGGTCGGCCAAAAATCAGTCGGTGGTTGGCTTTATTAGAAAACAGCCCGGCCAGTTTTTAACAGCGCGTCAAAAGCCTGGCTTTTGACGCGCTTTGACTCGTGCTACCCGCACGAGTTTTAGCGTTAAAAAACTTTCTAATCAAACCAATTAAAATGACTACCAAAACTCTTATCATCACCATTCTAGTTTTTCTCGTTCTAAGCGGTCTATTCATTTGGGGTTATGTCCAAAATGGCAACACCCCAGCCACCGTCCAAGGAGCCAGTAATGCTGGCCCCAAAAGCACCCTGGCCGCCCCCCTCACGGTTTATGATTTCGGCACCATCTCGATGAAAAATGGCGACGTCAGTAAGGATTTTATTTTTGCTAACCCCAGCCGACAAAGTATCATTATCCGCGGTTTAGAAACTTCTTGTATGTGTACTTCAGCCTTTCTGGTCAAGGCAAATGGATCAAGCGATGGCCCTTTCAGTATGCCGGGTATGGGAGGTCGAACGGCAACCAACGAAACAATTAAGGCTGGTGAGGGTCGGACTCTCCGCGTGGTCTACAACCCCAACGCCCACGGTCCGGCTGGAGTTGGTCAAATCGATCGCTTTATTACGATCACCGATGAGACTGGTGGCAAACTCCAGTTTGAAATTAAAGCCTTAGTCACACCCTAATAATATGAAAAAACTTCTTATTAGCCTGGGACTAGTCTTGATCTCCATCCTAGCGGTGATCGCTCTAAAATACAGCTCTGGTTTTTCCGGTTTCCTTTGGAACTTAAGCCAGGGTGGAGTTTGGCTTCTCCCATTAGTGATCTTTTCAGCCTTACTCGATAGCGTCCACCCCTGTTCCTTCTCGATTCTCTTGATCACGATCACCTTTCTCTTTGGTCTGCAAATGACCAGAAAAAAAATCCTCCAAATTGGCGGACTCTATATTGCCGGCATCTTCGCCGCCTACTTCACGATTGGCATTGGCCTCTTAAAAGTTCTTCACATTTTCAGTGTCCCCCACTTCATGGGCAAACTCGGCGCCACGCTCTTGATTCTCTTTGGTCTGCTCAATCTACTCAATGCCCTTTTCCCCAAATTTCCGATCAAACTCAAGTTGCCCGACTTCGCTCATCGATCAATTGGTCAGTTGATTAACACTGTCTCCCTGCCGGCCGCTTTTGCCCTGGGTCTCTTGGTCGGCCTCTGCCAATTTCCCTGCATGGGCGGACCCTACCTGATGGTCATTGGCCTGCTTCACGACCACGCCACTTATTTCCGAGGCTTCGGTTATCTACTGCTCTACAATTTTATTCTGATTGCCCCACTAGTCGCCACCCTCTGGATTGCCGGCAATCCGACTCTGATCGATAAAATGCAAGACTGGAAGCGACGGGAACTTAAAGGAGTCCATCTCTGGGCCGGGCTAATCATGATTATTGTTGGTATGGCGGTTTTGTTCATTTAAGCATTAAAACAATCATATGGATCAAATAAATAAAAAAATTTCGCCGAGCTTCGAAGAATTTATGGCTAAAATCGACACTGCTCGCCAAAGTGGCGGAGTGGATTTATCGGTCACGGAAGACTTGTCTTTGGCAGTCATGAACCTGATTAGTCTCGAGGAACATTTTTTCTTCACCGCCATGAAAACTGGCCACGATGAGTACCTCGATACTTCGGCCGAAATTCGCCAACTGCGCAAAGATTTATTAGCCGGGCTAATGCCTAATCATGAAGGCGAAACCTGGTGCGCCAGCAAGCACCTCCTGTCAGCGACGATGCGCTTGATTGAAGTGGCTAATAAATTGCAATCGGAAAATAAAAAGACCGAGGCTCTAAAATTCTTTAAACAAGCCTACCAAGTCTACGCCCTCTTCTGGGCCTTAAAACTGAAACTGATCAAGGTTGATCAAATCAAAACTGAAGCCGTTCGCAGTGACCGGCTCGAAGATTTAGTGACAAAATTAGCTAATTGTTGCCAAGAATAAATTTATGACCGAAACTATGGAACAAAAACTGACCCCGCTTAGATTAGGTCTAGCCGTTATTATTGTTGGTCTAATTATCACTGGAGTCGTCTTCGGCAAAAATCCAAACCCGATCCAGTCAATTGCCACTAATCCCGATTTATTGGCCAAGACAGCCAACTCTAGCACCAGCCTCGACGAAGCAGTCACCCCCAGCGCTGGCGTCACCCTACCCGTGACTTGGGGTGATTTGGGGGCCAAGCTGGTCGAGGCTGGCGTCATCGATGCCGATAAATTCAAAGCTCTCTACCAGCAAAGAGGCACTTGGACCGAAGAAGAACAAAAACTCTTACTCAACACTGCTAACGGCCAAATCAAAATTACTCGCGAAAATGCCGACTATTGGCTTAATCTGTTGTGGGCTTTGGGTTTAGCTAATAGTAATCCGATTCTCGACAGCGGTGAAATGACTGACCCGCGCTATGGCGGGGCCGGTGGCTTTGCTTCGACCGGTGGCTGGTCCATGGCCAAAGGCCAGCCAATGGATCACTACGGTCGGCATCAATTGGTTAAATTGACCGCGACCCAACAAGCGCTAGTCGACAAGATCTCGCGCGGTATCTATCGTCCGTGTTGCGGCAACTCCACCCACTTCCCGGACTGCAATCATGGGATGGCTATGCTCGGTCTGCTCGAATTAATGGCCAGCCAAGGCGCCAGTGAGTTGCAAATGTGGCAAACCGCTTTGGTCGTCAACTCCTATTGGTTCCCGGCCACCTACCTCTCCATCGCTCAATACTTTAAAGATCAAGGCATCGCTTGGGTTGAAGTTGATCCGAAAACTGTCCTCGGAGAAACTTACTCCAGCAACGCCGGTTCAGCCAAAATCCAGGCCTTGGTGTCGAAATCACAAAATGGAGGCAGTGGTAGTAGCTGTAGTGTATAATAACAATTGATGACTAAATATCTTTTTCACGTTCATGGTATGCACTGCCAGGCTTGCACCTTACTGATTGAAAGTGAGTTACGGGAACAAGCCAATATCGACCAAGTAAAAGTCAGTTTGCACCGCCACACCGTGGAAATTCACGGCGATTTCGGCGATCAAACTCTGGCCGAAATCGCCGAGGCTCTCTCCTCCTTACTCCTGCCTCAAGGCTACACCGTGTCTTTGGAGAAAAAAACAATTAAAGCTAAATGGTCAGAATTTAAATTTGCCATTCCTGTCGCTTTTGGTTTTATAGCGGTCTTTGTTTTGTTGCAAAAAATGGGGATTATCAACTTAGTCGATGCTTCCAAGATCGGCTATAGCACCGCTTTTCTGATTGGAGTCATCGCCTCGCTCTCCACTTGTATGGCAATTGTCGGTGGCTTACTTTTGTCGATGTCGGCGACTTTTGCCAAAGAAAATGACAAAGTGCGACCCCAATTAATGTTCCATGGTGGCCGGATTGGTTCTTTTTTCATTTTAGGCGGACTGATCGGCTCTCTTGGTTCGGCTTTTACTCTCAGCGCGACGGCCACTTTTACACTCAGTTTGTTGATTGGCTTGACGATGCTTATTCTCGGTCTAAATTTACTTGATGTTTTTCCTTGGGCCAAAAAATTACAACCAGCCATGCCTAAATTCATCGCTCGGCATGCTCATGGGGTTAGTCAGTTCAATCACACTCTTACTCCGCTCTTGGTCGGTATCGCCACTTTCTTTTTACCTTGTGGCTTCACTCAATCAATGCAACTTTATGCTCTTTCGACCGGCTCTTTTTGGTCCGGCGGATTGACAATGTTAGCTTTTGCACTAGGCACTTTGCCGGTCTTGGCTCTGATTAGTTTCTCTTCCTTCAGTATTCAAAATAATGCCAAAGCCGGTATTTTCTTTAAATCAGCTGGGTTGATTGTTATTCTTTTTGCTCTTTTTAATTTGATCAACAGTCTGGTAGTGGTTGGTTTAGTTCCACCAATCTTTAATTTCTAATATATTTAATTTATGAAAACAACGACCATTTCCATTATTACCGGATTAATTATTATCAGCGGATTAGTTTGGCTAGCGACAATCAGTTCGGCCCCGACTTCAGTTGGCCCGGCTAATAATGTTACTATCGTTGATGGACGTCAGATTATTGAAATTCAGGCCAAGGGTGGTTATCAACCGCGGGTCAGTGTCGCCAAGGCCGGTTTGCCAACAATTTTACGATTTAAAACTAAAGGCACTTTTGATTGTTCAACCGCCGTTCGTATTCCCAGTCTTAATCTTGATAAAAATTTACCACTGACCGGCGAAACTGATTTAGATTTAGGTCAACCTAAAGTCGGGGTTTTAGCCGGGACTTGCGGTATGGGCATGTATCCTTTCTCGATTGATTTTCAAGCTTAAGTTAAATATTAATTTTTCGAAAAAGTTAGGTGGGTGAAAGTCATTTTAACAGCTTATTGATTAATAATTTATGTTTAAACAAACTGTCATTGAAGAGTCGCCGGCCTCGAAATTTTTATTTGCCAATCCAGCTAGTGCTTGGTTGTGGTTGATTATTCGAGTCTATGTCGGTTGGGCCTGGCTTTTGGCCGGTTGGGAAAAAGTGATCAATCCGGTTTGGAGTGGCTCGACTGCCGGGGGAGCCCTCAGCGGGTTTATTCAAGGGGCGTTAGCTAAAACTACCGGAGCTCATCCCGATGTCACCAGTTGGTATGCCGCTTTTTTACAGAATATAGTTTTACCAAATGCTAATTTGTGGTCCCACTTTATTGCTTACGGTGAACTTCTAGTCGGACTCGGTTTAATCCTCGGTTGTCTGACCGGCATCGCCGCTTTCTTCGGTTTATTTATGAACCTCAACTATCTCTTGGCCGGGACGATTAGCAGTAATCCCATTCTCCTTACTTTAAGTGTCGGTCTGGTTTTAGCTTGGCGCGTTGCCGGCTATTGGGGTGTCGACCGCTATCTAATGCCTATTCTGGGTACGCCCTGGCGACCAGGTAGATTGTTTCATCGTTAAGCTTATAAATTCAATTAAAAAAATATGACTGGATATGTTGCTAATATTGAACAAGAAACGCTGGCTAATGAAAATTTTCGGAAAGTTTTATTTACCACCCCGCTCAGTCAGCTGGTGGTGATGAGCTTGTTGCCAGGAGAGGAGATTGGTGAGGAAGTGCACACAGTTGATCAATTTTTTCGGATTGAAGCCGGGGCTGGAAAATTGATGATTGATGGGGTGGAATCAGTTTTCGAGGCAGAATTTGCTTTTGTAGTGCCGGCTGGAGCCAGACATAATGTGGTCAACACCTCGGCTAGTGAAAAATTAAAACTCTATACTATTTATACACCACCGAATCATAAAGCTGGGACAGTGCATGTGACTAAGACTGAAGCTTTGGCGGACGAGAAGGACCATGGTTAGATCAAAAAATGATCAAAATAATTAAACGATTATTACTGATTTTTATTCTGGCTTTTATTTTAAACATCGCTTGGGAACATTGGCATGCTCGGTTTTACCAAAATTACCAAGGTGGTCTTATCACCGAAACAATTTTAGCTCGGGCTGCCTTGTTTGACGCCAGTTTTACCGCTCTAGTTAGTGCAAGCTTTTTGGCCTCCTGGGCGCTCCAGAAACGCTTGTGGCTGGCTTTCCTCGTTGGCTTGGTTTTTGCTGTCGGTTTGGAGATTTTTGCTCTTCAAACCGGTCGCTGGGCTTACAACTCTCTGATGCCGATTATCCCCATTTTAGAAGTCGGCTTGACTCCCACTTTACAACTGGGGCTAATCAATTATCTGTTGTTAAAATTAATTCTATCTCCTAAAATTAATCGTTGGTTGACTTAATTAGGCTCTAGACTTTCTTTTGGGTTATACTAGCCGAGTATGTTTGATTTGGTTTCCTTAATTAAAGTGGTTGGTTATCTTGGTTTGTTCGGGATTATTTTTGCCGAGTCCGGTCTTTTTGTCGGATTTTTCTTGCCTGGAGACAGCCTCTTGTTTACCGCCGGTCTCTTAGCCTATCAGGGTTATCTCCATCTCGGGTTATTATTGGCGGTAGTTTTTGTCGGGGCGGTTTTAGGTGATAATTTTGGCTATTGGTTCGGTCGAAAGGTTGGCCCCGTCTTGTTTCGTTGGCCCAATTCTTTGTTTTTTCGTCAAGAAAATGTCGAACGAGCTCGAGATTTTTTTGCTCGTTATGGTGGTAAGAGTTTGATTTTAGCTCGTTTTATTCCAATAGTTAGAACTTTTACTCCGATTGTGGCTGGGGTGGGGGAAATGAACTATTCAGCTTTTTTGAGTTATAATATTATTGGAGGTTTACTTTGGACTCTGCTTTTAGTTGGGGGTGGTTATTTTTTAGGCCAAGTCTTACCTCATGCTGACCGCTACTTATTACTCATTGTCGGTTTGATTATTTTTGTCTCGGTTCTACCGGTGTTTTGGCAATTGATTAAATCTCGCCTGAAAAAATAAGGTTCGACAATTGATTTTTGGCAATTAAGAGTAAATCTGTTAAATTTAAAGTTATGGAAAATCCCAATCCCACCAAATACGAATTACACCAAGAGAAAAAATTAGCTCAATTGACCGAAGAACGGCGAGCCAAAGCTTGGCGAAAAACCAGGCGTTTAATTGTTTGGTTGACCGCTGGAGCAATTTTGGTCGGGATTATTTTTGCCGTCAATTATTCCTTTTCTAGTCGCGGTGGGGGAGGGGTCTCACCTTTAAGTTCTAAAGCTGAAGAAATTTTGAAACCGAAAGCCGACGATTGGGTGATTGGCGATCCTAAAACCGCCAAACTCGTTTTGATTGAATATAGTGATTTTGAATGCCCGGCTTGCGCCGTTTATTACCCATTGACCAAGAGATTATTAACCGAGTTTCCCGGGCAACTGGCTTTTATTTACCGTCATTATCCGTGGTCTTTTCATCTTCACGCTAAAGAAGCCTCGATTGTGGCTGAGGCGGCCGGTCGCCAAGGCAAGTTCTGGGAAATGGTCACCTTACTTTTTACCGAACAGGAACGTTGGGCTAAAGCCACCAAGGCCGGTCCTATTTTTAGTGAATACGCGACCAAATTGGGTTTGGATCAAGATCAGTTTCAAGCTGATTTAAACAATCCGGCTCTGGCAGCCAGGGTTCAACGCGATCTTAATGAAGCCAATGCTATTAATGTCACTTATACCCCAGTCTTTTTTTTGGGAACTAAATTAATCGATAATCCTCGTTCTTACGATGACTTCAAGTCCCTTATCCAAAAAAATCTCAGCCGATAAGTGGTATTTGTCGGTCGGCATAATCTTAAGTTTGATCGGTTTTATCGATTCGACCTATTTATCCTTGGCTTATTTCCGCGGGGAGAATCTCAATTGCTCGTTCTTGAGTGGCTGTGAACAAGTGACCACTAGCGCTTACTCGACGATTTTAGGGACACCTCTGGCTTTGATTGGTTTGATTTTTTACGCTCTGGTTTTTGTGGTGTTGGTGGCCTATTGGGATTTTGAAAAAAAGTTTTTACTGGAGTGGCTGTATTGGCTCGCGATGATTGCTTTTGGGGTGTCGTTGTGGCTGACAGCTGTTCAGGTCTTTGCCCTCAAAGCTTTATGTCAATATTGTCTGCTTTCGGCCACGACTTCGACTTTGATTTTTGGGGCAAGCTGGTACCGACGGAAAATGGTAAGACGATACCCAATTGAGGTTGAATAATCAATCTTTTCTTGCTATTTTTCTCTTAGACATATTGGGACACAGGCAAAAAGCCGGCAAACGACGGGAGGTGAAAGATGACATCAAACACAAATAGTCCTGCGACTGATGTTGGGAAGTCTGCGGATCTTAATGCTAAGTTAGGATCAAAAGTTGCAAATCTTTTTTTGGCAGGAGCTTTAAGACAAGCCCCTTTCAGTCACTCATTCTTCAGTTCGCTCGGCTTGAGTTTTAAGGGTTTTGTTGTCCTGAATCGTAGCGATGGCCTGACGATTTTGGCCAAATTTCGTGAAGTTCACGATTTTGGTCATGATGTGATTGTCGCACTGGTGTCAAAAGATTGCCTTTGCGAACATGAATCATGGGATGAGTTAACAAGGCTAAGCTTCTCGCCGGTTCAGGATTTTTGGAAAGACCAAAAGAATTTCCGAGATCTGCTTCGAACTGGACTACTGGTTGTCTTGTGGGAGGATCTTAAAGCCCATCCGCTACTCCAGGGTCTTATTGCTTGATAGTGTCCAAAGCCTTGGCAATCTTCATCTTTTAGTGAAGATTGCCAAGGCTTTACTTTTTTAATTTAGGGGTGTATAATAGCCCCAACAATATAGCTTAGATTAAGCCCTGCGGGGCATTTTTAATATACCCAATTACTATGTCATTACTCAATTATTTCAAAGACACCAAATCGGAGATGAAACATGTCAGCTGGCCGACTCGCGAGCAGGTGATTAATTTCTCCTTGCTGGTTTTGCTTATTTGCGCCTTGACCGGAGTCTTTTTAGGGCTTTTCGATTTTTTGTTTAGTTTTAGTTTAAAAGCGTTAATTTTACAATAATTTAATTATGGCTCGACAAGAACTCAATCAAGGTCGGAACTGGTATGCCATCCACACTTATTCCGGTTATGAGAATGCCGTGGCTCGCAACCTCAAACAACGTATCGAATCCTTGGGCATGGAAGACAAGATTTTTGCCGTCATTGTGCCGGTGGAAAAGAAAGTTAAAATTAAGGGGGGTAAGCGAGTGACTTTAGAAGAAAAAATTTATCCTGGTTATGTTTTGGTAGACATGATCGTGACCGATGATTCTTGGTATGTGGTCCGCAATACACCTCGAGTGACCGGCTTTATCGGTTCCGGAGTCATTCCGGTGCCGCTGGATATCAAAGAAGTGAATGAACTCTTTGCTCGGATGGGGGATGAGACCGTCAAACACAAGATTGATCTGATTATCGGTGAGTCCATCTCGATTGTTGACGGACCCTTCAAAGACTTTGAAGGTAAAGTGTCGGAAATTGACGATGAGCGGGGCAAGGTCAAAGTTCTGGTTTCAATGTTTGGCCGCGAAACCCCAGTCGAGCTTGATTTCTTGCAAGTCAAGAAGATTTAAGCTAGGATAGCAAAGTTAAATAATACATATTTATGGCCGTCAAAAAAGTCGAAAAGAAAATCAAACTTCAAATTTCCGCTGGTAAGGCCACGCCGGCGCCACCTGTTGGTACCGCTCTCGGTCCAGCTGGGGTTAATATTGGTGACTTCGTTCAGAAGTTCAATGCCGCGACCGCCCAGATGATCGGCTCGATTATCCCAGTGGAAATTTCCGTTTACGCTGATCGTAGTTTCGATTTTATTCTCAAAACGCCACCAGCCACTGACTTCTTGAAAAAGGCCGCCAAGATTGAAAAAGGTTCCGGTAAAAACAAAGTGACCAAAGCCGGCAAAGTGACCAAAGCTCAAATTAAAGAAATTGCCGAAAAGAAAATGCCCGATCTCAACGCCAACGATATCGAAGGCGCCATGAAGATTATTGAAGGCTCGGCTCGCTCGATGGGTTTGGAAATGACGAATTAATCCGCCATCCGCCAACTGGCGGAGGCGGACAAGAGCAAAATAAAATACCCCGATTAGCAAGGGCTAGTCGGGGTATTTTATTTTCAAGAAGACTGTACTAGTTTGAATTTGGATTTGTTGTCAATTGGATAAAGAAAGGGGAATTGGCCCCATAAAAATGAGAAAGGATGTCCTGGTATGAACTTACCTGAGCTTGGAAAAATTCTCCGAGGAGAACCGGTTTCTCTCGCAGAACGAACTATCGGTAATCTCGATGAAATGTCTAAAATTTGCGCTTATTTGCGCGAATCCGGTTATGAGATTACCTCGACAACTGGAGTGTGGGATATGCTCCACATCGGCCATTGTCGTTATCTGGCCGAAACTCGTTCGAAAGGGCACATCATTATCGTGGAAGTTGATTCCGACGAGCTGGTTAGGATGCGTAAACCTGACAACCTTCATCGGCCTGTGGTGCCTCTGCCTGAACGGTTGGAGATGCTTTCGCACATGCGTTGGGTGGACCTGCTTTTTCCACTCTATCCCTGCGAAAACACACCCGAGTTTATTGCGGTGATGAAAC
>CAYHUF010000014.1:8477-10878 GCA_964359775.1 uncultured Candidatus Saccharibacteria bacterium | reverse complement strand
TCTTCTTATAATTTACAAGATACTGGTGGAGAATTGGGAACGGGAACTTCATCCAGTGTTTCTTATAATGTCCATGCGGGTTATCAAGCGCTGAATAGTGATATTTCTTTAACCGTGTCAGCTCCGGGTAATGTTACGCTGTCGCCGGCGGTAGATGCCAAGATTGGTGGGGTGGCCACCGGCCAAGCGGCCTGGACCGTGACTACTGATGATAGCGCCGGCTATACTTTAAGCTTGGCGGCGACAACTAATCCGGCTCTAAAATCAAGCACTGATTCTTTCACTGATTATTCGAGTAGTCCGGATTATACTTGGTCGGTATCCTCAGCCAGCGCTTATTTCGGTTATACTGTTTTAAGTGCTGATGCCGCCACAGCTTTTCTACATAATGGCAGTGTCTGCGGTCTCGGTTCAACTAATACGGCGGACCGATGCTGGCGCGGTTTTTCCACTTCGGCGGTGACCGTTTTAAGTCGAAGCACCGCCAATACTCCGAGTGGAGTCGTCTCAACAGTTAAATTTCAGGCTGAAGCCGGCTCTGGTCGACTGATCACAGAGGGCGCTTATAGCGCGACGATTAATGCCGTGGTTACTGCCAATTAAAATGAAACGAAATTCCTACCCCATTTTAATTTTAAGTCTCAGCCTGATTTTATTGGTATTTTTTGCGACCGTGGCTTGGGCGGCGACTAGCGCTAATAATTCTTTGAATGTTTCTTTATCCGTAACTTGCACTTCTTCCGGTTGTGTCAGTGGCGGTGGGCCCGTAGGCGAGGAGGTTATACCACCGCCACCAGCAGAGAGAGTGCCCGGCTGTATGGATCCTTTGGCGACTAATTATAATAATCTAGCCACTGTCGACGATGGTTCTTGCCAATACCATCTTAGTGTTCCCAATGTTACTAATTTTCAAGCTGATTTTAATTTAAACACTAAACAAGTCACCTTAACTTGGCAGAAGCCCAGCTTTCCGGAATTAGCTTCCATCCGAATTGTTCGTTCGACTTATTCGGTTCCTGTCTCACCGAGCGATGGGGTGGTGGTTTATAACGGTTTAGGAACTTCTTTTATTGATCCTGGTTTGGAATTACGAACTCGTTATTATTACACGGCTTTTGTCAAAAGTACGACCGGGGTTTACTCGTCCGGGGCGGTCACTTCGGCGATCGGGGTAACTACTCCGGAAGAAGAGCTGCCACCGCCGGTGATTCCACCGGTTACTCCACCCGGCCTAGTAGAACCACTTAGTCCGTTTTCCACTTTACCCACCGCTGTCACTAATGACCCGGTGCTTCAAAAAATTTCGATTAATGATTTTCAATTACGCCAAACGGGAGAAATTACCAAATACTTTTCCAGCGGGGCGGTCATTGCGGTTAATGGTAATAAAGATTTAACCTTGGCGATTGACGCTTCGGCTTTTCCTAAAGTTTTGAAGACAATCGGGGTGGTTGTTTCCGATCCGGCCGTCAAGGGTCGGTCCTTCTCTTTTATTATGCAGGCTTCGCCTGACGGTAGTACTTATACGGCCACTTTAGGTTCTTTTAAACGTAATGGGGATTTTCCCATCACTATCTACGTCATCAATTACAAAGATCAGACTGTAAAAAGAATCGAGGGTCGTTTGCTGGTGGCTGGAGTTTCAATGCTTAAATCGTCACTCTTGACCGAAAAAATCAGTGCTACCGCTGAACCGGTAGCCGTGGTTATTGGTTTGGCGGCCGGCTTATCACAATTTGCCCTCTGGGGAATGAATATCAATTCAGCTTATGATATTTATCTGATCTTGGCCCGTTTACTTTATTCGATTTTGAGTTGGTTGGGGATTAAGCGCAAAAATCCGGAGTGGGGGACAGTCTATGACGCCGTGACCAAACAACCAATCGATCCGGCTTATGTGACAGTAACTAATGTGGCGGGTAAAGAAGTAACTAGTTCAATCACTGATATTGATGGCCGTTTTGGTTTCTTATTACCGAAAGATGTTTATTATTTTACGGTTGGAAAAACCAACTACAAGTTTCCTTCGGATACTCTTAAAGGTAAAGAGCAAGATGAACTTTATTCTAATCTTTATTTTGGCGAACCTCTGGCTCACGACGGCAACCAAATTATTAAATTAAATGTACCACTAGACCCGGTTGGTTTTGATTGGAATGAATTTGCCAAATCGAAAATTGATTTCTTTAAACTTTATTCTCGTAAGGAAAACTTGCGCCGGCGAATTTTAGCTTCGGTTTTTTATGCTGGTTTCGCCATCTCTGCTTTAAAATTTTTGGTCGCTCCGTCTTATTTGGATTTAGCGATCCTGGCTTTTTACCTCGGGGTTTTGGTTTATCAGCATTTCTGGTCAGCCCGCCATAAGATTGTGATGGTCAAACGCGGTGGCGAACCTTTGTCT
>CAYHUF010000014.1:0-8467 GCA_964359775.1 uncultured Candidatus Saccharibacteria bacterium | reverse complement strand
CTCTTTTTACCAGGTATTGACCAAGCGATTAAAACTGTCACGACTGATGTCTTGGGCCGACTCTACGTTTTAGTCCGACCAGGAACCTATTATTTAACAGTTGAAGAAAAAATAGCTGATGGCACTTATCAAAAAGTAAAACAGACTGAACCGATGCTTCTATCTAAGGGCGTTCTTGATCAAGACGTCTTAGTGTGAGAAAATAGCCGTCTATGTCTACTCAAGAATACTTGTTGATCGAAGGTCTTGGCGGGGCCAGAACTTTAGTCGGGACAATCAAGACTGGCGGGGCTAAAAATGCCGTCTTGAAAGTGATGGCGGCCACTATTTTGTTTCAAGACCCGGTTCATTTGACGCGAGTGCCGGAGATTGAAGATGTTCGGAGAACCCTTGAACTTTTACAAGCCTTAGGGGCTGAGGTTAAACATCTTGGACCAGATGATTATCTGGTTGATGCTAGCCAACTAAAAAGTGGAAATATTCCGCCGGCCATTTCCAAAAAAATGCGAGCTTCGATTGTATTGACCGGTCCTTTATTGGCGCGTCATGGTTTCGCCACTTTTCCGCATCCGGGCGGTTGTGTGATTGGTAAACGTCCGATTGATTTATTTTTGGCTGGTTTTGCCAAAATGGGGGTGACTATTTCCGAACATGATGATCTTTATGAATTAAAAGCCCCGGCTGATGGTTTGCGGGGAGCGACCATTTTTTTTAAAAATCAAAGTGTCACCGCGACCGAGACTTTTCTCTTGGCCGCCACTTTAGCCAGGGGCCAGACTGTGTTAGAAAATTGTGCCCTGGAACCAGAGATAATTAGTCTTGGTGAATATTTAATTAAAGCTGGCGCCAAAATTTCCGGCCTAGGTACTAGCACGATCACTATTTTGGGTGGGGAAGCTTTGTTGGCTAAGGATCAGATTTATGAAACGATGCCGGATCGAATCGAAGCCGGTTCTTTTTTGGTTTTAGCGGCTTTGGCTGGCCGAGATGTCACGATTGCTGATTGCGAACCGCGACATCTCGATGCGGTGATTAATTTTTTGACCGAGGCAGGAGTAAAAATGGAAATTGGTCCGACTAGTATTCGAGTGACCGACAATCAACCAGTTCAATTTTTGGCTGGTGATTTTAAGACTCACGAGTATCCCGGTTTTCCAACTGATCTTCAAGCCCCCTTGGCTATTTTCTTGACTCAAGCCGATGGTCAGAGTTTTATTTTTGAAACGATTTTTGAAGGTCGTTTAAATTATCTGGAAGCTTTAGGTCGAATGGGAGCGACCGTTAAAATTTTAGATGCCCATCGGGCGATTATCGATGGTCCCAGTGAACTACATGGTCGGGAATTAGAGAGTCCTGATCTGCGGGCTGGTTTGGCTTATGTTATTGCCGGGGTTGTTGCTTCCGGCCGGACCCTAGTCCATAATGTCGAGTACATTGATCGAGGTTATGAAAACCTGGAACAACGGCTTCAAGCGCTGGGGCTTAAAATCAGCCGGGAGTCGTCAATTTAAAAAATATGGCTTTCTTTACCCGTAAATTAGGAATTGATCTAGGCACGGCTAATACCTTGGTTTTTGTGCCTGGACAGGGAATTGTTCTCAATGAACCGTCGGTGGTGGCCGTGTCTTTGGTTGATAATAAGGTGGTGGCGGTCGGCCAAGAAGCCAAAGATATGGTTGGTAAAACTCCTGACACTATTATTGCCTACAAACCAATGAAGGATGGAGTCATCGCTGATTATCGGATTACCGAAGCCATGTTGCACTATTATATTACCAAAGCTTTGGGTCGTTTTAATATTTTTAAACCGGAAGTGATGGTTTCGGTGCCGGCCGGGATTACTTCGACTGAACGACGAGCGGTGATTGAAGCAACAATGCGAGCCGGCGCCAAAAATGCCTATGTGGTCAAGGAGCCGATCCTGGCAGCCATTGGCGCCGGTATTCCGATTTATGAAGCTCGCGGGCATATGGTAGCCGATATTGGTGGTGGCACCACCGACGTAGCTGTCATTTCCCTGGGCGGAATTGTGGCCTCAACTTCAGTTAAACACGCTGGTAATAAAATTGACCAGGCCATTGCCGATTATATTAAACGAACTTTCAATTTAGCTATTGGTGACAAAACGGCCGAAGAAGTCAAAATGACGATTGGTTCGGCGGTGCCAGTGGAAGATGAATTAACTTACGTGATTAAGGGCCGGGATTTTTTGACCGGTTTACCTCGTTCGGCTGAAATCAAGACTAATGAAATTGTTCAAGCGATTGATAATGAATTGCGGGAGATGGTCAAAGCTATTAAAACCGTTTTTCAAGATACTCCGCCGGAATTATCCGCAGACATTATCGACCGAGGGATTATTATGACCGGCGGGTCTTCTCAATTGCGGAATTTGCCGGAATTGATTTATCGCCGAACCGGAGTCAAGGCTTATTTAGCTGAAGAACCGCTTTATTGTGTGGTCAAAGGCACAGGGATTGCTCTTAAGCATCTCGATAACTATAAAAAAAGTATTATTTCCAAACGTTAATAAATGGAAGCTACCTTAGATCGTCATTTTCGCCAAGGCACTTTACACCACGCTTATCTATTAGTCGGTTCAGCGGTGGAGATTTTACCAGTCTTGCGTCAATTCTTAGATCAGGCTTTTCCTAAATTAACTAACCCCCTAGCCTCGCCGGATGTCGCTTGGTTTGAACTTGATCGGTTGGACAAAGGCCGGGCCAAAGAATTGCGAGCGCTTGCCACCAATCGGTCTTTTGGCCCGGCCGGCCGTTTTATCATCGTCTATTTTCCAGCCTTGGTCGACGAAGCTCAAGAATTACTTCTGCACACTTTTGAAGAACCGCCGGCCGGGGTTCACTTTTTTTTGGTAGTGCCTAGTGTTGATTTTTTGCGTCCGACTTTATTGTCTCGGTTGGCTCGACTCAATTGGGAGACCTTGGTTTCCGGTCAAGAAGTAGAACTTACGGAAGCTGAACTTTTGGCGGAAAAATTTTTAGCTCTCGACCCTTCTTTGCGGATTGAGTGGTTAAACAAAAACTTATTAGCTGGAGAGGAGCCGGACCGAGCTCGAATCTTTACTTGGCTCAACCAAATCGAAAAATATATGGTCACCCGAGTTGATTTTAATCGGATTTCTGTTAATCTAAGCTTGGTCTTTCGTGAACTTTTAGCATCAAAAAAACTCTTGGCTAACCAAAGAGCTTCGGTCAAAATGATTCTCGATTACCTGGCTCTGATTTTGCCTATATCTCGTAAAAATCACTAATTCTCTTTCTACTTTTATTACTCTATTACTTACTACTTTTACTACTTACTTATGGCTTACAATTTTACTGAAATCAAAGAACATCTAACTGATATTGAAACTTGGCTGTCAGATCAATTTGCTGGGATTCGGACTGGTAAAGCCACACCTCAATTACTCGACTCGATCAAGGTCGATAGTTTTGGCACCACTTCGCCACTCAAACACGTCGCCGCTATCAATATCGAAGATGCTCGAACTCTGCGGGTCGCTCCCTGGGACAAGGGCCAGATTAAAGCGATTGAAACAGCTATTGCCGCCGCCAATCTGGGCGTATCTTCAGCTCCGGATTCAGACGGTTTACGGATCATCTTTCCTCAATTAACCGAAGAACGGCGTAAACTGCTTAATAAATTAATTGGTGAAAAATTGGAAGAAGCTAGAATTTCTCTGCGCAAAGAGCGAGAAAAAACCTGGAATGATATCCAAGCCATGGAAAAAGCCGGTACCGTCTCTGGCGATACCAGATTTCGTCTCAAAGAAGAATTGCAAAAAATTATTGATGACGGTAATGTTCGTTTTGAAGCGATGGTGGCCAAGAAACGGATCGAAATCGAAAACTAGCTAATGCGGATTGACCCTATGGAGTAGTTCGCTATACTCCATAGGGTAAACGCAGATAAAACGCGGAATAAATTAATAAAAATGCTGGCCCTTATTATTTTCATTATCGTTTTAGGTTTACTGATTTTTGCCCATGAGTTGGGGCATTTTTGGGTGGCTAAACGAGCTGGCATTCGGGTGGATGAATTCGGCCTCGGTTTTCCGCCGAAACTCTGGTCTTTTCGTTTCCGCGAGACGATCTATTCAATCAACATGATTCCTTTTGGCGGTTTCGTCCGCATTTACGGTGAGGATCCTTTTGATGAGCAAGCTAACGCTCCCGGCGCCTATCGTTCAATGGCGGCCAAGCCGAAATTAGTTCAAGCGGCCGTCTTGGTGGCCGGAGTGACTTTTAATATTTTATTTGCCTGGATTTTGTTGTCGATCGGTTTGATTTATGGTTTGCCGGTCAATACTCAAAGTGCCGGCACTTTTTCGGTTCCCTTGTCTGAACATCGTTTGATTATTACCTCAGTTCTTAAAAATTCTCCGGCCGCCACCGCCGGTCTCTTGTCCGGGGATGAAATTTTGACTCTGGATGCTCAAGCCAAGACGATTAAGCCAACTAGTGCTGAAGAAGCAACTACTTTTATCCGCTCCAAAACCTCCGGCCTCGAATTGCAAATTAAACGCCGATTGGTTGGGGCGGAAGAAATTCGTTATTTCCAAGTTAAACCGCAGCTTAGTCCGGCTGGCACGCCTTTGATCGGGGTCACTCTCGAATCAGTCGGGATTCTGCGCTTACCCTGGTATCTGGCGCCGATTGACGGTTTGAAATTAACTTTTGATTTGACCAAAGACACAGCTAAAGGTTTGGGTCATTTTATTACTCAAGCCTTCGTCGATCGGGGAGTTTTCGATTCCGTGGCTGGCCCGATTGGCTTGGTTTCGCTAGTCGGGGATGCTTCAAAATTAGGCCTGGTTTATCTATTGTCGTTTATGGCTCTGATTTCGATTAATTTAGCCATTATCAATTTAATTCCCTTCCCAGCTCTGGACGGTGGTCGCTTACTGTTCTTGGCGATTGAAGCCATCAAAGGTTCCAAACTCAATCCGAAATTTGCTGGCTGGGCCAATCTGATCGGTTTTATTTGTCTGATCGGCATGCTAGTGGTGGTGTCCTATTTTGACGTGGTGAAGTTGTTGTAAGGAAAAGAGGCTTGTCATTAAAGAGTTTAGACTCTTAGCCCTGATGTTCGCAGTATGCGAATGTCGGGGCTTTGTTTTGATAAGAACAAGGAGAGGCTTCGCCTCTCCTTGGGGGGTGTCATTTGTGGGGTAATAAAAAAATTTATTATCATGAACTTATTGAGTGAGCTCCGTTGGATAGATGAAGTTAGAACTTGTTTAACTACAAATACTACTCGAAATCTCATGAGCAACTTCTTCTGGTGATTTATCGTCAGTGTCAATAATCAAACATTTTTCTTTCTTAAATATGTCACGAAGTTTTGGGGCATAAGATGCACAATTCTCCACAAATTTTTCGAGTGAAGCACCCGAAGATCTCTCAATTTCTTTTTCACTCTCAGTTGTCGGGTATCTTCCCCGAAGCCTTTTTTTAAGAATGTCAGTAGAAGCATGAAGGAGAATTAATTCAGCCGGAGGATGATTTTCTTTATGAACAGCTCGAACAATATCCGGCTCTGAAAATCCGCAAACGATAGTCGATTTTCCTTCCCTTACATTTAGGGCCGAGGTATCAAGCCAGTTAGCCGTTTCCGCACTGTGCCACTTTGGGCCACCGCCATCAGGTACACCCCTCTCGTCAAAATCTCGCACATCAAAACTTTCAATCGGTAAAAATTTCTTCAAATAATTTAACGTTGAAGTTTTTCCGACCCCCGACACCCCAGAGATAAAATAAATTTTTGGTATTTTATGCATCGCTTTTTATTATACACTAAAATTATCAGGCTCTACATCCTAACTGGGGTATTCCAAAATACGTTGAAAGATAAGATTACAAAATTTTGCTCGCTTAGGGAATCAGCGTTCCGAACCGATAACTGGACAAGTTTATATTATAATAACGAAGTATCATTTAGGTATCATTAATAGATTATTAGCTTTAATGCACAGGTTTTTATATAATATTAACACTGTGGAACAAAAACCTGAATCAATCGATATGTCTCATCAGGAAGTCAGAGAATATGATCCGAGATGGACGGAGATGTATGAACAAGAAGCTGATCGGATCAAGAGATTATTGGGAAACAAAATTAGTAGAATCGAACATATCGGAAGCACGTCCATTCCGGGTCTTGCGTCTAAACCAATAATTGATATGGCGATTGAAATACCCTTTTCGGAAGATTCTGAATCATTAATTGAGCCTTTGGCTACTCTCGGATACCCACCTAGCAGAGATGGACATGATGAAGATATATCAATGGAGCGACACCTCCTGAGAAAGGGTATGCCTACCCAATTTCATCTTTCAATCTGTTACAAAGACAAAGGAAGTTTTTTAGAGAGACAGATTTTATTCAGGGATTATTTGCGTGAACACGACGAAGACAGAGATGCTTACAGTGCACTTAAAAAGGATTTAATAAAAAAAGATCCGACTGGTATGAACGGGTACATTGGGAATAAGACCGATTTCGTAATGCACGTTTTGAAAAAGGCTGGGTTTGAGAATCAGTGGTTTGATTTGAGTAAATATTAATTTATAAGACAAAAACAAAAGTTTGAATTTCGTTTAGAGTTACGGGATTTCGAAATCTTGAGTGTGTATTTTATAAAATCTAATGATAACGATATATTTACCCGACGAACATGAATAGTTCTTATCGATTTATCTAAAAAATTACTAAAGATCTGCAAGATTGAAGATGCTAATTTGGGCACTTTTTCCAGATTTGTCTTGGGGGAAGCTTTGGGTTAAGATAGGACTAATGCTTCAATCTAAACTTTTCACCAAAACCCGCCGCGAGGACCCCAAAGACGAGGTGGCTAAGAATGCCAAACTCCTGATTCGGGCCGGTTATGTTCACAAAGAAATGGCCGGGGTTTATTCCTATTTACCGCTCGGTTTGAGGGTCTTAAATAAAATTGCCGAAATTATTCGGTCAGAAATGAATGCTCTCGGTGGTCAAGAAGTCCAATTGACGATTTTGCAAGATAAAGAATTGTGGGAAAAAACTGGTCGTTGGGCCGATGGAGTGGTGGATATTTGGTTTAAGACTGAACTAAAAAATGGCGGAGAAGTTGGTCTGGGTCACACTCACGAAGAAGAGTTGACCAATCTCTTGCGCGATTACATCCAGTCTTTTCGCGATTTACCGCTGGCGGTTTATCAAATCCAAACCAAACTGCGCAACGAAACTCGAGCCAAGTCGGGGATTATGCGGGGTCGGGAATTTTTGATGAAAGACATGTATTCTTTTTCCCGCGATGAAGCCGAACACGCCAAATTTTATGAAGCGGCTAAAATTGCTTACAAAAATATTTTTGCCAAAGCCGGAGTGGGTGACTCGACCTATTTAACTTTCGCCGCCGGCGGTTCTTTTTCTAAATATTCGCACGAATTTCAAACTTTGACCGAAGCCGGTGAAGATCAAATTTATGTTTGCGAGAAGTGTCGAGTAGCCATCAATGAAGAAATCATTAAAGAGGTTTCGGCTTGCCCCATTTGTGGCAATAAAGACCTGGTGGCCAAAAAAGCCGTTGAGGTTGGTAATATCTTTAATCTGGGAACTAAGTTTTCCGAGCCGCTGGGCCTAATTTTTAGCGACGAAGCCGGTGAAAAGAAGCCGGTGGTGATGGGTTGCTATGGTATCGGCTTGGGTCGCTTAATGGGGGCGATTGTGGAATTGTTTTCGGATGACAAAGGCCTCTCTTGGCCCCTGTCGGTCGCCCCTTTTGCTTTACACATCTTATCGCTTGATGAAAATGACACCGCTTTACGTTTAGCCTCTGACTTGGAATCAGCCGGTTTTGAAGTTCTGGTGGATGACCGAGAAGCTTCGGCCGGAGCGAAATTTGCCGATGCTGATTTATTGGGCTTGCCTTATCGAGTGATTGTCAGCGCTAAAAACTTGGTGGCTGGTCAATTAGAAATCAAACAACGTCAGACCGGAGCCGTCGAATTTATCCCTCTGACCGAATTGACTACTTGGGCTGAAAAAAATCTGCGATCATGATGGACAAATTCTATAAATTATTTTCGGACGATATCGGGATTGACCTCGGTACCGCCACCACCTTGGTTTATGTGAAAGGGCAGGGGATTGTGACGATCGAACCGTCGATTGTAGCCATCAATCAAAAAACCGGTCGAGTAGTGGCGGTGGGTAATGATGCGGATAAAATGATTGGCCGAACACCAGCCCATATTGTGGCGATAAAACCCTTGGTCAATGGCGTGGTGTCTAATTTCGAAGTGGCCGAAGAGATGTTGGCTTACTTTATTAAGCAAGCCCTCAAACACTCCAAAAAAACCATGCTTCGGCCCCGCTTAGTGATTGGGGTACCGTCTGATATTACAAATGTCGAACGTCGGGCCGTCCGTGCCGCCGCCAGAAATTCCGGCGCTCGGGAAGTCCA
>CAYHUF010000013.1:0-11116 GCA_964359775.1 uncultured Candidatus Saccharibacteria bacterium | reverse complement strand
AAAATGCTAAAATGCAGACACAGAATTAGTGTCTAAAGAAATGGGTCCACTACAGCTCGTATTTTAGGATGCTATACTTTAACATCGCTAACTTATTTTTTTATGCAATATTTCACCGAGAAATTAGAAAACGGCCTCACTATATTTTATGGCGAAATTAAGGATTCCCCTCTAGTTAACCTCAATATAAGGATAAATTATGGCAGTCGGGATGAAAGGGTTGGAGAAGGCAGCTTCTATCACCTCCTTGAGCATGTCATGCTTTCAGGGTCTACTCCTTACCCTGATGAATTCGCGATTGCCAAAGTAAAAGAAGAAACAGGGTCTTATCTCAATGCTTCGACTGGACCAGAATGTATCAACGTTGTCTCTGAATTTTTAGCCCCAGACATTGAAAAGATATTTGACCTAAGTGCCAACTTCGTCACCAATCCTATTATTACTCAGGAAAGAATTGACCGAGAAAAAGGGATCATCAACCAGGAACTATCCAGACTAACTAACGATCCTCATCGATCAGTCTATTATTATTCGATGAAATCACTTTTCCATGGGACAAATTTAGCCCAGACTCCTTTTGGCGACGACGGGGCTTTAGGTGAAGTCTCTATCGAGCAAATAAAAGACCTGCACCAAAAGATTCTTGATCCCGAGAGAATGGCTTTAATCTGCCTTGGCGATCTTGATTTTGAACAGGTTAAATCATTAACCAAAAAATATTTCAGTCATTTATCTAAAAAGGCAGAAACCTACTCTCGTCCAGTCATCAAACTTAACCCCCAAATCAGGGAATGCGACTTTGTTAGTCAAAAATCAAAAATTGTTCGGATAAACTTTTTAACTGTCCCCTATGGTCATCCGGATGATTATGCGCTCACGCTCTTGTCCTGGATTTTAAGTGATGGGTTTGATTCCAGGCTCTATCAAGCTCTAAGAGTGAAGACGGAGCTAGTCTATACCGTCAACAGCGACAATTCCGCTTTCAGCGACGCGGGATTTTTTTGGATTAAATTTCCGTCTAACAACCCTGATGAAGCTATAGGCATAGTTTATGAAGAATTGGCTAAAATCTCAGAAATTTCTGAAGAAGAATTGGCCAGCAACAAAAAATCATTGGTCAATACTAGAAAAAGAGGGTTTTGGTCCAACCGAGAATCTTTAATTGGAGAATTAGGCTATTCTTTTACCTCTTCAGGATTAGTAGAAAATCCTGAAGAATTTGAAACAAAAATCAACCAAGTTTCTCTGGAAGATATTATTGGTGTGGCTAAAAAATATCTAACACCAGATAAGGCGATCCTAATTCGGACGAAATAGCATGGAAAAAATATCACTAGATTTCGACAATAATGAAAACGCCGAGGATATCTCAAGGGTCGAGAATGCTATTGTGGAGTTAATCCCTACCGACGAATTTATAAAATTATTTGGTCCAGAAACCTATTTAATAGGCGGTGCGGTACGAGATGTAATTCTTGGCAAAAGTCCTTCGGACTTAGATTTGATGTCTAGAACATCGATAGACTTGATAAGAAAAAACTTGGAGGATTCCGGTTTTACTGAGTCAAAAAAAGAAAAATTTTCAGAAAAAAGCTATTCCATAAAGAAAGGGGTTGGAGTGTTGAACCTTATTCTAAATGGAAGAGAAGTCCAGGTCGCAAGTATTGGTTCGAGGGAGGTTTCGGACCTAATTTCAACTGCAGATATAAATTTAAACTGTTGCGCTTTTTCTTTAGAATCAGCCAAGATTATCAATAGAGATGCCTTTAGCGAAATCTTAAGCAGAGAATTAAGATTTACGAATCCTGATCTAGCGAAGAGAGATCCCATGAAAATGGTTGGTGCATTGAAACAAATATCAAGAATTCCCAACCTAAAGATTCCTGTTGAAACGATGGAGGTAATAAATGATTCTTTATCAATGTTCATCGACTATTTTTCAAATAATCCTAACCGGCGCCATAAACTAAAACCATTATTCGGGAATATTAATTCCGGACAAATACTTAAGCTATTTGAAAATTTTGATACAAAAGACATTTTTGACGGAATTGATATGAAGAAATCAAAATTAAAAGTCTCTAATGGATATTACTCAAGTGCGATAGCTGAATTAGATCCGGCTATAAGATCAAAATTATCGACTTTCATTGCTTCGCAATTTGGGAAGAGATTCGACCCTTCAAAATTATTTAATGATAAGATTAATTCAGTGGCATATGAGTTGGACGAAAAAGGTGATGTTATATCCTGTTGTTTAATAGATGGCGAAAGACTTTATACAACATCAGCTGTTAATTCAGAAAAAATTGTCAATTTAGTATCAAATCTCTGTAAAAACAATTACAATATCTGGTCTACAATATCGATTACAAGTACCCTTCTCATCAATTTATGCCCTAAAGCGGGGTTGCATGTTGTTGAAGATTCTGATTTGATTGAAAAGATCTTGGTAAGTAATTACCCGGGATATAAAGATAAAATAGTGGCAGAAACTAAGAGAGGTCACACTGTTTTTTTCAAAAAAAGATTCCGGTGACACACCTCAAGTTTTGGTGATGTCGTAATTAGTCTATATAAATATGAACAAAAGAAACATCAGTTATATAACAGCCACCTTCTCTGGGGAGGAAAAAGAAGCGATAATAGACTGGTCAAAAATTATAGGAAGTGAAGATTTATATTTTGCTAAAAAAGACAGTGAGATGGAAGGTGGTAACGTGACAGACAAATTACACCTAACCTTATTTTACGGTTTTGATGAAGATAAGCTTGATAAGGATAGTGTCGAGAAAATTAAAGGAGAGATTGATCTCAAGATTATCGAGATAGAGGGTCTGGGTGTTTTTTCTTTGCCGGATCAAGATTACAAAGTCATCTATCTTGCCGTTAAAGATAAAGATGGCCTAATCAATAAACGTCATGAAGAATTGATGAAGTTTCCTCATTTCGAAGAATATCAAAAATTTGAATTTATCCCTCATATTGCGATTGCTTTTGTAAAGAAAGAGTTTGATGAAGCTAGCATTGACTATCAAGGGCCTCGGTTTTTACATATAGAAAAAATAATTTATCACTCAAAAAGTGGGAAAAATAGGGTCTCTTAAGTTAGACTATGTTATTAAAAACGATTCAATGGAATATTGGTGGTGGAAAAATTCGTAAACCTGATGATTCAGCCGAGGGTCCTTATTCTGAAAATGGTTTGGAGCAGATTGAGAGTGTTCTTAAAAAATATCAACCCGATTTGGTCTTTCTTCAAGAAACACACTCCGATACAAGAAACACCCAAACTGAAATTATTGCTAAAAGTATCGGGTTACCCAACTTAATAAATGACACTTACGACAGATCACATTTAGAAGATGACCAGGAACTGGGCCAGGCAATAATTTCTCGTTGGCCTATTAGTGAACATAATTTCGAACTTTTTACCAATCCACACTTTCAAATTACTGGACAAAATGGAGAAATTTGGACTTCCCACAACAAAGGAGTATCAAAATGTCTGATCAATCTAGGAGTTGGTCAAGAGATACAAGTAGCCACATTACATCTAATACCATTTCGGAGATTTGGGATAAATCCGCTAGAAGATCAGTTTGAAACTCTAAGGGAAAATATTTCCAGTCTAGCCAGGCCGTCAAAAACCACCTTCCTTCTGCAGGGAGATTTCAATTTTAATGAGACAAGTTTGGAACAATTTTTGCCAGGTTTATTGAATCAAAATATTTCTGAAGTCTTGCTGGATAAACCTACAACCCCTAAGGGTCGAAAATATGACCACATTATTTTCCGAGACATTAAGCATATTAAATCAGAAGTCATTACTGATGTTTTGACAGATCATTTTCCTGTTTATTCCGAATTTGAGATATAACAATCATCTTCTACAAAAAACATATCATGGTAGAAGAAATTTATAAACCATGAGCACAAGAAAAGGCTTTTGGGATACTAAAGAAAATGCTGAAGCTTATGATAATTACGCACGGAATTTTCCAATGTATCAAGAAACGAGTGCGGATCTAGTGGAAATTGTCGATCTGAAGTCTGGAATGACAGTAATTGACCTGGCGGCTGGGACTGGAGCCACAAGCCAGGCAATCTTAGCTAAAATTGGTGATCAGGGGCGAGTTATCGCCGTTGACCAGGCCAAAGAGATGCTCAAGAAGGCCCAGGAGAAATTTGCGAGTAAGAATGTCCAGTTTGTCGTGGCTGAAGCCGAAAATTTAGATCAAGTGATCACAGAACCAGTAGATGTCGTCGTCTGTAATTCGGCTTTTTGGCAAATGAAAGCGCCTGAAACTCTTCGGGCCGTGGCTAATGTTTTAAAGCCAGATGGAATTTTTGCTTTTAATTTGCCCGATCAATTCTTTGATAACCCAAGTTCTGATAATTTAGACAGCTTGGGCACTCTAGGTCAAAAAGCTGACTTAAAATTAGAGTCGCGGACAACCAAAAGATACCAGAAATCCCCCGCGGAAAAATTAGCCTTTCAAGAAATCCCTATCATGCAGAGAAATTTTCGAGACGAGGATGAGAGAGCTCAGTTTATGGCTAAACTAAAAGATAAAGCAGAACAAAATATACCCCAAGAACAACAGTGGATTTATTTTGTGTTTAGAAAAGACTAAAAGAAGCCTCCTACAGCACTCTGGCTAGGCCTAGGACCTTCTTGCGGAGGTATTTGGCGTCTAGGGCGTACATTTCTTGCTCTTCCAGGCTTTGGCGAGCTCTCTCGGGTAAGGTGGTCAGCTTATCAAACTTGACCACACACTTGGTGCGGAAGCCTGTGGGGTTTTTTTTGTAATAGACAAAGACCGGCAAAATCGGGACGTGGGTCTCCCTCTCGATGGCTACGGCCCCTTTTTTGAACTCGGCGATGACTGTCTCGCTCTTGAGGTTGATCTTGCCTTCCGGGAACATAAAGACGCTCTGGCCGGCTTCGAGGGCTCTGACCGGGCCGGAGATTTTTTCTTCAAAAGTCTCACCGTCGACCGGAATGACATTGTAGAGAAAGTAGACGAAAGGAATAATACCGATGCGATTGATGAATTTGAGGAAGGGGTCATGATAGATTTTCGAACCGAGCATCCGAATCGGCAATAATTGACGAAAAGTATCAAAAGGCAAAGAACCGGAAATAATCCAAGGGTCGAGCATCGAGCGGTGGTTGGCGATGATCAAGACCGGGGCTTTCATATCTAAATCTAGATCCGGATGAATTTGGATTTTAAATTTATAAAAAGGCCGGATGAAGAACCGACAGAAGAAGTAGGTAATGATCCAGACTGATTTGGAAAAGGATTGGTAGGACATTTTAGAAAGTAGTATGTGGTATATAGTATTTAGTATATGGAAGATAGAAAGAGGAACGGCCAATACCAAAACAAACCAACCCGAAGGTTGATTTGTTCAAAGCAAAATCAAAAAAATTAGAAAACAATCGGCCGAAAAACGAAACAGGGACATTGGGCTTCTCGCCAATGAAGCCAGTCTTCAAGGGAAAAAGTCGCAAGAGTTTGTTTTGATTGAAGCGAGACTGGTCTAAACGTGGACCAGAGGCTCCTAAGTGAGGAATCTGTGCCTCACGGTAGACCCCTAAAATTAGTCCGGAATCAATTCCGGACGGAGAAAGCTTTTGGGGTCGGGCCAGTGGTGGCTTAAACATATTTTAAGTATAACATAATCTTAAGTATACGTAAAGAGCGTTCAAGAATCTTGGATTTCCGCTCTCTGATGATACAATAGTTTGAAGAATAAATGAAATCAAAAAGAGCTAAAAATAAGCCTAAAGTGGGGAAAACTCGGCAGGCCGGCGCGGCGAGCACACCGCGCCGGAAAACTAAAGTGACTAAACCTTTAGCTACTCTGACTTTGGATTTGAATGAAAAAGTGGCTCTCCCACCGGCTGATTTGCTGACTTACCTACGTAAACAGCTTCCAGAAAGTTTGGCCTACACTCGGCCGGAGCTCTTAACGACCCTCAAAAGTAAGCTGGCCGGCACCAACAAACTGAAAGCGACCAATGTGGTTATTTTCCCCAGCTCGCTCCAGGCCCTGCTGACCATTTTTAATTTTCTATTTCAAGAAGGCGAGGAAATTTTGCTCCTGACCCCGACTTTTTCTTTTTACGCTGATTATGAGCATTTGGACAAGTTTCGCTTACGCAAGTTACCTTGGCCGAGTGGAAAAAATCCCGGCCAGGAGATTATCAAAGAACTGCATGGCAACACCAAGGCGATTTATATTTCCAATCCCTCTAACCCGCTCGGCCAACTGCTGTCCCGCAAAGAAATTGAAATCATTGTGGCCTTTGCCTCTCGCCGGCGGATCCTGGTCTTGCTGGATGAAGCTTATTTTGAATTTGCCGGCGGAAGTGCAGCTTCCCTACTGAAAAAATATTCTAACCTGATCATTATCCGCACTTTTTCCAAAGCCCAAGGCTTGGCCGGACTCCGGATCGCCTATCTGCTGGCTGATACCGTCCTGGCTTATGAGCTGGAAGCCTTGCGCGGGCCCTCCTATGCCGTTTCCCACCCCGGAGTCTTGGCAGCTCTTTGGTCGCTCGACAACCCTAATGCTTCCGAACGTTATGTGCGGGAAATCATTAAAACGCGAGAAGATTTTTGCCGGTTTTGCCAACAAAATAAAATTCCCTTTCTCCCCAGTCGAGCTTCCTTTGTGGCTATTAAGGTTAAAGATTCGACCGTGGCCACTAAATATCTGGCCGAGGATGGTATCTTGGTGAAAGATTTAAATAATTATCCGGATGGTGGAGAAATGACCAAAAATTGGCTCCGAATCGCCATGCCTCCCCGCAACGAATTGCGCCGCTTGGAGCAAGCCTTACTAAAATTGGTCAAACAAGTGATTTAGACAGTTTTTGCATAGGACTCCCCTATGCAAAAACTGGGTGATTTTTTAATTTTTAAAATCCGCCCCGACTGCTTCAGAAATATTATTAAAACCATCACGTTTTAATAAGCGAACCAGGCCATGATTGATCGCGCCGATAGCTTGGGGTCCTTGGAAAATCATGCCGGTGGCTAATTGAATCAGGGACGCTCCGGCTCGAATTTGACGGTAAGCATCGGTAGCGGTAAAAATTCCACCACAAGCAATTAAAATAAATTTTTGGCCGGTACACTGAGCTAAATAACGAAGTTGCTCATCAGCCAGACCTGCTACCGCTTTGCCACTCAAGCCACCCTTATCGGTCGGTAGGGCTTCTTTAATTTTATCAATCACATTAGAATGACCATTGTCTTTAGTCAAATTGGTAGAGATAAAACCATCAATTTTGTATTGTTCAGCTAAGTTGATGATCTGGTCGAGGTCAGCTCGGGAAATATCCGGTGACATTTTAAGGAAAATGGGTCGAGTTTTCGGTTCTTTAGCGATGGCTTCAAGTAATAAAGCCAAACGATCCGGAGCGGTAAAAGGTAGGCCACCGAAAGCGTTGGGGCAGGAGATATTGATGGTAAAATAATCCCCCACTTTAGTCTGGCTAAAGGCCCTGTAAGCTTTGATGTAATCAGCGACTCCGGCGGCCACTTCGACTGTGGCCGGGCTATTGGTCTTGGCGATACTAATCCCAAGCGGAAAAGCGAACTTTCGCCCAGCCAAGCGTTTACTAATCGCCTCGGCTCCGTCATTTTTCAGGCCATAATAAACAATCAGAGACTCGGACTTAGGCAAACGCCACAGCCGAGGCTTGGGATTGCCCGGGCAATACTCCCCGGTGACCGAGCCGATTTCGGCAAAACCAAAGCCAACGGCGGGGAGAATTTGAGTCAGTTGGGCATTCTTGTCGAAACCGGCAGCTAAGCCAATTGGGTTTCTAAATTTAATCCCTCGAATAGTCTGGGCTAAAATCTGATTTTGATAATCGAAACAAAGTCGCGTTAAAAAGCGAGTCAGGGGGAAGCGACCCAAGCGAGCACCCCAAATTGTAATGTGGTCATGGACATCTTCCGGGTCCAAACGAAAGAAAATCGGCTTGGCTAAATAGCGATATTTCCAAGCAATAATCTTTTCTCGGGCTATCAGTAAAAAATCAAGCATTAACTAGGTTATACCACTAAAAACTCCCATCATAAAGCCAATTTTTTGCATAGGGTGGTCCTATGCACGCATAGGACCACCCTATGCAAACTACAGGAGGATAAAGTAGGCCAGAATAGCGATAATGATGCGGTAATAGCCGAAGGCGCTGAAATCGTTTTTCTGAATATAACGCAGGAGGAATTTGACGCTCCAGAGAGCCACGGCAAAAGAGACAGCAAAACCAACGATCAGGTAGCCAAATTGATCAGCTTGGAAAGTGCCAGCGCTTCTATAAAGATCATACGCGGTAGCGGCCAACATAGTCGGAATGGCCAATAAGAAAGAAAACTCGACGACTGCCTCACGAGACAAGCCTAGAGCCATGCCACCAATAATGGAGGCAGCCGAGCGCGAGACACCGGGGATAATGGCCAAAGCTTGAGCTAGGCCAATCAGCATAGCTTGACCGTAATTTAATTTTTCCAGACCAAAAGCATTTTCGACTTTATTATGTTCACGATAATAACGTTCAAACCAGATTAGGAAGCCCCCACCAAAAAAGAGCGCAGCCACAGTAATCATTAAGTTGCCGGCCAGATAAGTTTTAAACAGTTTGTAAATGGCAAAACCAACCACAGCGGTCGGGACAAAAGCGGCGGCCACCTTTAACATTAGATGCTTATTGGCCAAGAGTTTGCCGGCAAAGAGGTAAATCACCGCTAGGATGGCTCCGGATTGAATGGCAATATCAAAGGAGGACAGGAAGACCCCACCCTCCAAACCGAGCAGTTTCCCGGCCATAATCAGGTGGCCGGTGGAAGAAATGGGTAAAAACTCGGTTAGACCCTCGACAACGCCCAGAATAGCGGCAACAATAAAGGACATGAAATTGATTTATTTAGGAAAATTATGGGTTATAATATGAAGGCTATTATAACAAAGACTTAACTAAACCAAAACTATGACTTTGCAATACTCTTCACCTCGTCGCCAAGTAAATACGGAACAAGTTCGCGGACTGCACGCCGGTATTTGGGGTGATTTTTCAAAAATTAAAGGCGATGTATCACGACTGTTTGGCGATCTCGATCTTCACCATCTTAATGGTGAAGTGTCTGCTTTGAAAGGAACTTTGAATGGTTTAGTGGGAGACGGTTCAAAACTCTCTGGCGATCTTAGTAATGTCGTTGGTGATGCCACTCGGCTCCAGGGCGAGGTCAGTAATATTTCCGGCGATCTATCCGGCCTGTTGGGGGACATCACTCGGCTCTCTGGCAACGTCACTAATATTCGCGGTGAAGTGTCTAAATTATCCGGTCAAATGAGCGACTTGCGCGGTGATGTGTCCAAAATTTACGGTGATGCTTCCGGGCTATCCGGCAATGTCAGTAATTTGTCGGGCGATGTGACCAATATTTCTGGCGACGTGACGAACATCTCCGGCGATATCAGCAAATTACGCGGCAATCTGACCGGCTTAGAGGGTGATGCCAGCGATTTGTCTGGTCCGGTGGAACAGATTGTTAAACCGCAAAGCTAAAGGTGAAAGAAAATAAGGCTCAAGGTGCTAACAATAACCAAACCAGCAAAGAAGAGTTGTAGGCTAGCGCCTTCTAACGCGCCATATTTCTTGAAAGCTTTTTTGTCATAATGATAAAAATCGTGGATATGCTGGAACCAGGTGAAAGGCGGGCGGCGGATTTTCATGTAAACAAATTGGAGAAAGTCCGGCAAGACGGCGCCGATGGCCCCGGCCAAGATGATTAGCGATGAACGACCAGCCAGACCAACATATAGAAGCAGGGCGATGACTAGGCCTAGGCCGACATCCAGACCAATTTTCCCGAGGTCGAAGATGAAGGCCCGGCCGATTTTGAGGTCAAAATCGGCCGGATTCGGGGCTTTGGTGTCCGAACCCAACTCATAATCCCAATGAGGCACCACATCAAGCATAAAATGGCTCAAAATACCGGCCACAAAAGCCAAGGCGATAAATTCAATCGGATGATTGTGAGTTAAGGGGATGGCGGCAGCGAGGGAGGCGCCGATAACGGCGTGGGTGGCTAAAGTCATGAGAAGTTTATTATTTGATAAGTTTACTCGATGATAATGATGCTTCAAAATTCTAAATTGTAAATCCGAAATTCTAAACAAATCTTAAATAACAAATAAGAAACGCTGGAAAGCCTTCCGTTTCAGATTTAAAATTTAGTGCTTGTTTCGGATTTAGAGTTTGTGATTTAGGATTTAGATTCGTATTGCGCATATTAGCGGGGTAAATCACTAATTAATTCGTCCGAATAATAAAAATCATGAGCCAAGCCACCAAAAGTATAGGTCACACCATCGAGAGTAATCTCGGCCCCGCCGGCGCTGGGGTTGGCGTTGGGGTGAGAATTACCGAAACCAATATTGTAAATTGTCGCAATAATTTCCGGACGTTGCGAAATATCAAAACCGGCTTTTCGCCATTGAGTCATAATCTGGTGTAAATAAATGCCAGTGTAAAGATAGGAATAATAATGATCTTGTTGATCAATCAAACGGTTAAGACGCTCTTGGTCATGATCGGTCGAAGAAAAAGCTAAGGTTTGTTCGTAAGTTGGTCCAAGATAAAAAGAGGAGGAAGAGGCTAAAAGATTACGCTCGATCATTTTGGCAGTGTCATATTTTAAACCAACAACCCCGAGTGAAAATTGAGTTTGAACGCCTAAAATAGATAGTGGGGCAAAAACTTGTTTAAAAATTTCGCGATTGGAAGTGTAGAGACGAAGTTGTTCGCCGACGACAATAGTAGCGATTAAGCGGGGTGAAATCCCAGCCACTTCACCAGCCGCTCGAAGTTTCGGCGCATCTTTTTGAAGAGCTATCCTGAGAGTCTGCCATTCGGCACTTTTCTGCCAAGTTTGATCCGCCAGTTGAAAAAAATCAGCTTGAAAATAACGACTGCGCGGATCAACCGCCCCAGGTACTTTTGTCCAACCAAATTGTTGAACAATAAAAATCAAAGTGACTGCCAAACCCAGAATAGCAAAGGTCAGCAAAAAGAAGCGCCCGATGATTT
>CAYHUF010000012.1:7269-12099 GCA_964359775.1 uncultured Candidatus Saccharibacteria bacterium | reverse complement strand
TGGTATAAGTAACGGCCTCCCCATCACTATCCGCTTCAAAAACCATAAAGTTTTCTAGGACATCAAGTAAACGCTCTTTATTAAACAATCCCTTAACCAAAACTTCCAACTCTTCTGCCCCCTTTGGTAGATCGTTTTCAGTCCTTATCCCTTTCCACGTGCCATAACGCTCCCACGATGAAGAAATAGTGCCGTGCCGAGCGCTAAATAAATCAGACAGCCCAATAACTTGATTGTATAAAAATAGTTTGGGAATGGCTTTTTTGTAATATTCAATATCACGATAAGCTTCCCCGATAGTGGCCTCTGTCCGGACTCCACTTTTTAATTCAAATACCCCCAAAGGTAAACCGTTTACAAAAATCACCGCATCCAGACGACAGATAGCATCCAAGCCTTGGACGGTAAACTGGTTGGCCACTAAAAATTCATTAGCCAAAGGCTCGTTAAAATCAATCAATTTAACCAAATCCGTTTTCTCATCACCATTTTCCCGCCAAGTAACCTTTTTACCGTTCGAGAGCCAGCCATAGATTTCTTTATTGCCCAAAATCAAATCAGCATTGGAATAATCGGCGATTTCTTTAGCTACCAACTCGGCTTGTTCGGCCGGCAAGGAGGGATTGATGCGGCGAATGGCTCCAAGCAAGCGGTCTTTCAAAACAACACCGCGAAAATCCTCCCGCTCGGCGTGGGCCTGGCTGGGATTGATGTCGGGACCGTAGATATGTTCGTAACCCTCGCCCTTCAGCCAGTCGATGAGGGATTGCTCAGTTAGGTTGGTTTCGTTAATGGGGGTCATAATTACTTAACAATTTTTATAAATAATTCAGCTACACTCTTTAATGTATTACTATCGCCAGGAAAAAGCTCTTTGAGTTCTTTTATATCTCCTAATATCTCAGAAAGATTAGATTTAGGATCTTTTTCATGAAGTAAGGTTTTCAATTCTTTTATTTCTTTCGATTTCAATCCTTCCTCGTCTGGTTTGTTATAGATACTTTCAAGAGTTTCCCTAATAAATTGTGAATCTTCTAGACTAACCTTATCTTTTACTTCAATCAAGAAATCCATATGCTTTTTGATTACCGTGGCTATAGTAGCCTTAAAAGCATATTTCTCATTTAAGACACGCTCATTACCGTATTGCTTCGTTGCAATACCAATAAGAAAAAGCAGCGGTGAAGTTAGTGTGAGTCTATAGAGAATTAGACTCAATTCTGGTACACCCTGTATGTCTCTAAAGGAATAATATAGGAATCCAGCTAACCCTCCCAGAGATATAGCAATGACAACCAGCCAAAGACCAGCACTCCATCGAAGGATTTTTTCACGCTTATGAAATGAGTTTGCAAAGCCAGTATCGGTGATTAAAGCCGTAACTTTTTTCACCTCTTCTTGATCACTTAATACTTTTACTAGACTTTGTTTTACTTGCTCTTTTAGATCATCTGATTCAGTCTTGTTCGTTTTTATCTGCTCAAGATAACTTTTTGACTCTTCATGAAAAGTTCTAATTCCACCAAATAAACCGCTTGTATTCTTTTGTAATTCAACCGATTGATCAAGAATTGCTTGTAGCCCAGTATTGGGAGCAGCTATTTGTGCCTGAATTACTAGAAAACCCTGATAGGCCTCCTGAACTTTTGTAACAATGTCTTGCACCTGAGCAAATTTCTCATCAACACTCAAAAGCCTTTGCTGCGCCGTAGTTTTTGCTTTTTCTATATCATCTTTGAGCCCTTTCGAAGCGGAAAGGATTGCATCCATTTCTCCCTCCTTACCAGCAATTCTTCCTTTAACACCCTCAAACTCTACAGAAGCGGCATCAATTTTCGTGATGCTTGCCTGTATTTTTTCTAAGTCATCTTTAATTTTCACAACTAAGTCACTCGCTTGATTTCTTGAATTTTCGATTAAAACAGATTTGTCTCTGATATCACCGGAAACTTTTTCAAGATCAATATTACGAGTCTCAAAAGCCTTAAAAGCTGCGTCGTAGCGGATACTAAGGGCATTCACTTTTTCAAGGATGTCTTTCGCTTTGTTATATTGAGTTTTAAGTTCTCTTATTTCCTCCGGACTCAAATTTTGTATATCTTTTTCTTCCATAAATTTAAATTAATTTTGATAACAATCTATCTCTAGCATCTTTAAGTATTCGATTTTCCTTTTTTGCTAATGTTATAAAATTAAAAATCTCTTTTATATGACGATCGAACTGCCTCACTATTTTTTTGTCAGAAATAAGAACTAATTGCCTATAGGCATCTTCCCTACTGAGGCCGGGGACGGCAGAATCGCTATTAGAAAATGTTTGTTTTTTAAGCAGAAAAAAACAATAATAAATCGAAAGATTCGTCTTTATATAAAAAGTCGTATCAATCGGAAAAAAATCGTCATCGATCCAGATAATACTTCCGGCATTCCCCTTTCTACCCACTACAATGCCTGGTCCATCAACCAGGGCCCTTCCATTGAAACCGATAGTGCCACTTGAACCAATTACAGGATAATTCCCCTCCGTCCGATCTTCTGAAATAAGTGCTTTACCATAAGCAAATTCCATCACATACTCAATCTTTTTGACCTCCCACCCCTCCGGAATCGGACCCATCTCACTCTCAACCATCTTCACCTTCTCATAATCCGGAAAGCGAAACTGCACAAACCACTCATTAAAAATAGTCTGCGCTGTCGCTTCTAGATTTTTGATTATTTTGTTATTGTTTTCAATTTTTGAGTCGTAAGCATTCAAAATCGAGGCAATTGTCTTTTGGGTGGGAAGATCGGGAATTTCTATCTCCATTTCAGACAGGACTTCCGGTCTAAACGCTGGGAAAGTTGTGGTGGTCGCTTCCGCGATTGCATTCAGAGTGCTTGTTACCACATCTTGAGTGAGATAGGAATACAAATAAAACGGATTGATATCTTTAGGAGTTAAAACCACAAAACCAGTCGAAGCAACGGTGTTCGGCTTGGGGTTTTTGATAAAGCCATAGTGATGCTGGTTAGGTCTGACAGTAGAAAGTATAGTATCGCCATCTTTCAATAGTCTTTTCGCCCTACTTGGAGCTTCATTGATATTCAAAATTTGAGGTCTTTCAAAAGAGTTCCGTGTTACTGAAGAGGTGTCTACATACTCGATCTCTTGATACGGGAAACCATTTACAATGGAAGATTGATTGATCGCCACCAAATCACCCAATCTTTTAGTTGTTCTAGTTTTATTAATTTGTTCCAATAATTTACTCATATTTTTATTGCCTTTCCGTGATATAATTGACCGTGTGAGACACTCCATACTTTCCAACAAATCATTGACTGACAAATTTTCTGTGTTAATGCTCGTATTGACATTGACACTTCTAGGAAGTAAAATGGCGAAAGCCATTTTACTTCCAAAGGCATAGCATATAATGCTCTTTTTGTGCCTTGTGGATAACTCTTGACTTCCAACCCTGGGAGCACTATACTCCCAGTAGGAGTATGCAATAATAACTTATAGGGTGCTTCGGTGTTCCCTCGGAGAATCTGGGGCTTGAGCTGAAGAATACCACCTTGTAAGACGCTACTTCTATCAAAGAATGTCTGCTCCGGCAGGCCTTTTTTGTCTTTAGGTGAAAAATTAATCATAAATAGTCAGGGTATTAAAAAGCTCTTTTCCTTCTCCGATAATATTTCCTTTCAGAATTTCGAAACATTCACTCCCAACTCGACCTTTTTCCAGATATCTAGCCAATGCCCCTGAGATCCAGTCGGCAATCTGAATGTTTGTATTAGTGACCGAGTCAACGGTTTCAATTTGAACGATAGTATCTTTGTTTAAGTTCGGTAAAATTCTAGCTCTTAAGATTTCTTTGAATTGCTTCTTGGTCATCCCGGACAACCTTCTCTGGTCGCAAAACAAGCGAAAATCTGGGTCAGTGGTAGGTAAATACATTTCCAATAGCTCACCGACGACATTTGTATAAAGTAACCCATCCTTAAACTTATCTTCTTTTCTGTATTCGGCGGGAATATTATTTCGGAGCAAATAGATATACCGAATACGAACATCCAGCTTTGAAATAAATTTCAAAGTTTTTAGGCGAAGTTTATCTGAAATACCGGTTGCCGACCATTTTATTTCGGCTTGATTTTTCATCTTTCTGGGAAAGTGCTTCTTGTAGAAAGCGCGAAAATCTTTAGATGTTCTCTTTGGATCTCCGACGGTAAAAGAACCAATCACAAAATATTCTTCGTGGTTGTGTTTGGTAAAATTTCCGCTTTCGTCTAAAAAGATATACATAGTATTTAAAACCCTAATTCCTTAAGATTCTTTTCGATCTCTTTTTCTAATTCGCGACCCTTGGTAAAGGCCTCACGGAGTTCCCCAGACAGTTTCGCCATTTTTTCCTCAAAGGAAATCCCATCGTCCTCAACATCGGCAAGCCCAACATAGCGACCAGGTGTAAGGGTATAGCCATTCTTTTTTAACTCTTCGAGTTTGGCTGATTTACAGAAGCCGAGGATATCTTCATATTTTGGGACCCTTCTTTGCCTGTCCATAGCTTTAGCGGAGGAGGGTTCCCCCCGCCAGGCCCGAACAGTATTGGCAATTTTATTAATTTGCTCTTGGTTGAAAATAACTTGTTTACGAGAGATCTGTTCAAAAGTATCCCGGGCATCAATAAAGAGGGTTTCTCCTGGGCGTTTGCGAAAACGATCACCATTCTTATTTTTAGCTAGAAACCAGAGTGAGACCGGTAGTGAGACATTGTAAAACAACTATGACGGACAAGAGATAATGACATCGACTAGGTCAGCCTCAATCAGTTTTCGGCGCAT
>CAYHUF010000012.1:0-7259 GCA_964359775.1 uncultured Candidatus Saccharibacteria bacterium | reverse complement strand
TTTCTCCCTCTTTCCCTGACACCGCCAAAGCTCCATTAGGCATAACAAATCCAGCCTGACCGTTTGGAGATAAGTGATGGGCGAAGTGTTGAACCCACATGAAATTGGCATTACCGGACGGCGGAGTGCCAAGAGTAATCCGAGGATCATTGTCGGCTAATTTTACTGGTTCCCATTCGGCATTGAAAGGCGGATTCGCGATGGCAAAATCAGCCTGCAAATGCGGGAACATATCTTTATAGTAACTACTGCCGAGCTCGATCTTGCCAGAGAGACCGCGAATAGCCAAGTTCATCTTACACAGTCGAAGAGTGGTTTGATTGCTTTCTTGCCCGCTAATAGACAGCTTAGAGGGATCCATTTTATGGTCTCGCAAATACTCGCCCATTGAGACGAACATGCCTCCACTACCACAAGCCGGATCAAAGACTCGAGCATTTTCATACGGCTCAAGAATTTCCACCAGCAGTTTTACAATGGATCGAGGTGTAAAAAATTCTCCCCCACGTTTCCCTTCTGATGAAGCAAATTGTCCCAAGAAATATTCATAGATGCGGCCTAAGATATCTTTTTCTCGGTCAAAGTCGTGATCAAAAGATATTTGGGAAAAAATATTTACTAATTCTCCCAAAACCGTAGGCTCTAAATTCGTCTTGGTATAGACCCGCGGTAAAACATTTTCCAACTGGGCCAAATTATCTTTTTCGATCAATTCCATGGCGGCATCAAGAACCTTACCCAGATCTGGACTCATGGTTTTGGTCTGCAAATATTCCCAACGAGATTTTTCTGGAACATAAAAGACACCTTCGGAGGTGTAGAAATCCTTAGTTTCGAGAATTGCTTTACGGGCTTCGTCGGTGGGAACAAAAAAATCTTCGTTCTTTTTATCGCGGGTCATTTCCGTCAGGATTTCCCGACGCTTATAGAATGAGTCGGAGATGTATTTTAAAAAGAGCAATCCTAAAACAATGTTTTTATATTCCGAGACATCAATGTTGCCCCGCAATTTATCGGCTGCCGCCCAGAGCTCCTTTTCAAAGCCAAGATCGTGGTGATTGTTTTTGGTGAGAACTTTTTCCGTATTCTTTTTTTGTTCATTTTGAATCCGATCCTGGATTTCTGAAGATAAAGACTCCTTTGGTATCAGATAGGTTGGCTTGGCTGAATCGCCAACATTTTCAGCTTTAATTTCACCCTTTTTGATCTTTTGGTGAATGGCAATACGACTAATACCGAGCATTTTGGCTAGCTGGGTTGGAGTAACAAACTTTGTTTTATCGATTGACATACCCAAAGTCTAGCATGGAGTCAAAAATAATGCAACTTAACATGTGTTAAGTGTCCTATTCTACTGCCCGATTTTTGCCCCAAATAAGGCAAAAATCAGGGTAAATGGAGCACTTCGTGCCCAAAGTTTATGTGGTCGCAAATATTTTGTTCGTCGACACTCGCAAAATTTCGCCGACCGCGACTCGCCTGTTTTTACTGCTATAAAAACATGGCTCCGACTTCACACATAGCGAAAAAGAGTTCAGCAGTGAGCTCTTTTTCGTCTCGTGTGACCCTACCGGGAATCGAACCCGGATTAACGGCTTGAAAAGCCGGCGTCCTAACCGTTAGACGATAGGGCCTGAATAAATTAAAGGTAAAAAATCAAAGATAAAAGATAGAATACCTTGGATTAAAAACATCCGAACAATAGCATTTTTTATCAAAACTGGCAATCAAATAAGGGGGGCCGGCGAACATAAGGGCACACTCACCCCGCCTTATGGAGTATAGCGAGCTACTCCATAGGGCGGGGTAAAAGGGATCTCTAACGGCGACCCCAAAACCAGCTCCACTAAATTGCAAGACATTTCCACGGTCGTGGAAATGTCTTGCAATTTATAGACAAAGAAACCCACCCAATCTCTTCCGTGAGATGGGGCGGGTCAAAAACGGGTAAGCTAACCAACCAATTGACAATCGGCTAACTTAAAATCAACCAAGTAAGCATCGCCAGGGCGGGCCCAGGGAAAAAGAATCGGCTTTTGGATGTTCGATTTTTTTCCCAGCAAAATCCTTCGAACTAGATTACAGGCTGTCAAAGGATTCTCAATTAAAACAATCGAGATCGCACTTTCAGCCGATTTTTTCCAGATGAACTCCAGAAGCTGGATTTCCCTCTCTCTGCTCGCCGTCGATCCGAGAAGGTGATTATACTTAACCAGAATTACCGGCTCTAGCTCTAGGTCAAGCAAGGTGACTTGCTCCGATGTGCCTGAATCATCGGGGATCATCAAAATGAAATGGTTCTCCAGCCACCAATTACGAACCATGGTAGCCAACCATAGTTTAATCTCCTCGGGCTCCGCCCAAGGCAGAATAAATAAGTAATTCATGAGCGGTCTCCTAAGTTAAGGTTGATTTTTTTGTAGGGGTCCTAAACTGTTTTTACATTAGCACAAAATTAAGTTTTTAGCAAGGAAAAATTTGCTAGACTGGTCTATATTGTATTACTCGAAAGGTGTATAATATAATCATGGCTAAAAAAATTATTAGCCGAGAAAGATACGAGCATTTCGGAAAAATCGGCCGTGCGGGTGCTTTCGCTCGTTTAGCTAAACATGGCAATCCTGGCACGGCCGAAGGCCGGCGCAAGGGAGGTCTAAATTCTCTCAAGACCCATCGCCAAAAGGCTACTGGCTTTACTCTAGCTAAAGATCACAGACGACCAGCAAAATCTAGTGAATTAGCAGAATTTCTTGGAATCTTAATTGGCGATGGACACTTATCGAAATATCAGTTTGAGATTTCAACCAATTCTGAAACTGATTTGGACCATGCCAAATTTATAATGAGATTAGGCCAAGATCTTTTTGGTTTAAAAGTTAGTTTAAAAAAGAGAAAACGTGAAAAAGCAGTTAGCGTCAAGGCTTCCTCAGTTAATTTAGTGAAGTGGCTAAATAACCTCGGGATGCCAATTGGAAATAAATTATCCCATAATCTGTCTATCCCCGACTGGGTTCTGACTAACAGAAATTGGCAAAAAAGTTTTATCCGCGGCCTCTTTGACACCGACGGTTGTCTCTACCTTGATACTCACAAAATCAAGGGTAAAATCTATAAAAACATCGGGTGGACGTTGACCAGTTATTCTGCTAAATTAAGGCAGGATATAGTGGAATTGCTCATAAATTTAGGATTTAAACCTACATTAAGATCAACTCAAAAAAGTGTTTATCTGAGGCGAAAAAATGACATTGATGCCTATTTCAGGTTGATTGGAACTAGTAATAAAAAGCATCTAACGAGGTACAGAAAATTTATAGCAATAAGGAAGGATACCGAAGTGGTTATAACGGCACCGATTCGAAATCGGTTGGAGGCGTAAGCCTCACGTGGGTTCGAATCCCACTCCTTCCGCCTTCGCCCGCTATAGCTTTAGCGACAGCGGGCTTCGGTCGCAAAAGCTATAGCGAAGCTTCGGTGAGATAAAATCCGCTATCGATTGAGAAAAATTCTGGCCAGTCTCAATTCATTAAAAGTGTAGCCCTCGCCGAGAATTTCTCGGACTGGTGTTAGAGCGAGGCTACCCGTTTTTTTAAAAACGTCCAAGATTGTTTTGAATCTCTCTTGATCTGGCCTTAAATAGGCTAAATTTAGTTGTTTGTCAATCACCGCAATTTTTTCAATATGCTTAATAATCGTACCGACCGATAAACCACGGAGTTTGGCTATTTCTGCAACAGAAATTTGTCGCAATAGGAGATCTTTGGTCTGATCAAAAGTCGATCCTAAGTCGATTAAAGTCATTTCCTGGCTTTTAGTTTTAACAGCTGACAGATACTGACGAATGGCCGACATAAAAAGTTCACCAAATTGGTTTAGTTTCTGATCCCCCACCCCGTTAATTTCTAAAAAAGCACTGGAAGTTTGCGGAAAACGAGTCGCCAAATCGCGAAGCGTTTTATCGCCAAAAATAATATAGGGTGGAACTTTTAACCTGGAGGCTTCTTGGGTTCTGATCTTTCTCAAAATTTCAAACAAGACTAAATCATAGATATTGTCCGGAGTAGCTGAATAAGTACTTCTTGGTTTAGACTTCTTAATGTCTATCCTGGACATCTCTAACGGAGTTGGACTGACACAAGCGTCGCAGTTCCCACAATTTTTTTGCTGACAATCTTCATTAAAGTAACGAAGCAAGAAGCGGCGCCGGCAACCGTGAAAGTCGCCATAAGAGACAACCTGCCCTAGTTTTTCTTGAGCTTTGCCCTGTTCTATTTCATTGGTTATGCCCCGAATGAAATAATCGTGCTTAAATTTATCGGCATAAGAAAAAAGCAAAACGCAGCGGGCCGGCAATCCATCGCGCCCAGCCCGGCCAGTCTCCTGGTAATAGCCTTCAATTGACTTGGGCAGACTATGATGAATCACTAATCGGACATCCGGTTTATCGATTCCCATTCCAAAAGCAATGGTGGCGACCATAATGTTAATTTCATCTCGAATAAAGCGCTCCTGGTTCGCCTGTCTTTGCTTGGCGTCCAATCCGGCGTGATAAGGCAAGGCTTTAAAGCCATATTTATTTAAATTTTCCACCAATTTTTCCGTGTCGTTGCGGGAAAAACAATAAATAATGACACTGGCTTTTTGATAGTTGTCGAGAAGAGACAAAACAGTTCTAAGAGAATCTTTTTTAGGTAAAACTTCATAACTCAAATTGGGACGATTGAAGCTAGAGATAAAAACTTGCCAGTCTTTCAAATCAAGTTGCTTAGCGATATCCTCACGCACTTTCTCGGTCGCTGTCGCCGTCAGAGCAATAATTGGCACGATGGGGAATTTTTTTCGCAATAGTTTCAGATTTCGATAATCCGGTCGAAAATCATGGCCCCATTCAGAAATACAGTGAGCTTCGTCGATGGCGATCAAACTTATTTTGAGGGTATGTAAAAAATCCTCGAACCCGGGCACAGCCAAACGTTCGGGAGCCAAATAAAGAATTCTCAATTCTCCAGTTTTTGCCTTTTTTATCACGTTCTCGATTTCGGCCTGAGACAAGGTGCTGTTTATAAAATCAGCGGCAATGCCGTTGGCGCGCAGGGTGTCAACTTGGTCTTTCATCAAGGAAATTAGCGGCGAAATAACGATAGCGACGCCAGGGAGCATTAGGGCCGGCAGTTGGAAACAAAGTGACTTCCCGCCACCGGTCGGCATCAAAACCAAGCAGTCTTTGCCGGCCAGAACCCGTTCAATAATATCTTTCTGCAAGGGTCTAAACTCCTCATAGCCAAAATATTGTTTAAGAATCGTTTTCATTTTGGTTGAGTCTTTAAATTTTTGAATACCTCGTCGTTCGGCCTTGGCCGATTCTTTTGACTTTTTTCAGTCGCAAAAGAACCGACAGAGCTTGAGATACAGTCGGTCTGGCTACTTTGGTCTCTTTGGCAATTTCTCCCGGTGTGGCTTCCGAAACATTCTTCAAATATTGCCAAACTAGTAATTGTTTGGGAGAAAGGAGTAGTTCGATATTTTCTTTAGACAAAAGGTCTACGGCTTGTTGGGCCTGTTCCAAAAGAACTTTCAAGAAAAATTCTAGCCACGGCGTAATGTTTTCTTTTTCCGTTTTAATTGTCTTCTGGCTTCTCCTTAGGGCCATATAATAATCAGCCTTATTATCCTCAACTAATTTTTCGTGAGAAATATAAGGCACGTAAGAATAATCGCTCTTAAGCATTAAGAGATTTGTCAAAACGCGCGAAACTCGGCCATTGCCATCTTCAAAGGGGTGAATATTCAAGAATTCCACCAAGAAGTTGCTGATGACTAAAAGCGGGTGAATTTCTTTTTTGTCTAGGGCTTCTTTTGTCCATTCGGTAATTTCTAACATTTCTTTTGGCGTGAGATAAGGCGGTGTGGTGTCAAAAAGAATACCAATCGAACGGCCGGAAACATCGATCATATGAACTTTATTTTCCACTCTCTTGTACTCTCCACGATGTCTTTTATCCTCATCTGCATATTTCAACATTTCTCGATGAAAATGTTTGATGGTGCTTTCGGAAAACTGAATCCCTGTCCACGATTCAAAAACGTTTTTTAACAGCTCATAATAGCCAGCGACTTCTTGTTTGTCCCGGTCAGCGAATTTTTGCATCGAGAGACCTCTCATTAACTTTTCCACATCTTCATCAGAAAGCTGCGCGCCCTCAATTCTGGTTGAAGAGCCAGTCGAAGTAACGAGTGTAGACCGTTTAAGCCGCCCCAGGGCTTGGGGATTTAAATTAGCCCCTCCAATCCAACGGCCCTTGATCTCATCAATTTTATTCAAAAGTTCCCAAATAGATTGAGGCAGGTTTTTTAGTCTTTTTTCAAATTTATGATTCATAATTGGCTTAAAATAAGGTCAGATTCTTATAATGTGACTATATTAGATTATATCAGATTGGGAAAGATTGTAAACGCCAGTCTGACCGCCTGACCGAATTTTCTCCCAAGAAATGTTATGCGTGCCATGTTAGAGACCATCCTCTAATAATTGAATTCTTCTCCTAGAAATGTTAGTTTAAGAACCAAGGGCCTATAGCTCAGCTGGTTAGAGTGCGTCATTGACATTGACGAGGTCACAGGTTCGAGTCCTGTTAGGCCCACAAAAATAACGAGTTTAGCGACCCCAATAGGCGAATTAGCAAATTCGCTCTTGGAGTAAGTTTTGCTAAATGACATATTTTGGTAGGAGTGCCTCACTGTAAAGCGAGGCCCCACAAAAAAACCGACGGCCAGCCGAATGGCTGGCCGTCGGTCGTTTAAATTAAAAGCATGAAAATCCTAGCGATAGAGACCCCCAAAAGTAATCTGTCCTATGCCTAAATCGGCAAAAGGCAGATTCCATAGGGGCGAGAGTCGGACTAATGGATAGATAAATTTAAACAGGTTGATCGGACTATTTTATGAAGATATTAGCAATTGAGACAAGTTGCGACGACTCCGCGGTCAGCTTAGTAGAAGCGACCGGAATTTTGGCACAGCCAAAATTCCGGATTTTAGCCGAAGCCGTCTCCTCCCAAATCTCTCTCCACCAGCAATTCGGCGGAGTGGTGCCGAACTTGGCCAAACGTGAGCATGCTAAAAATCTGATTCCGCTGTTATTAAAAGTTTTGGAAGCCTCCGGAGTTAAATCAATCCGCCAGCTGGCGGAAAAAAATCACCTGCCAAAATTTCGTTCAACGAAACTTAAGCAGGCAAGAAAATTAGCTAAAATCTCCAAA
>CAYHUF010000011.1:0-12132 GCA_964359775.1 uncultured Candidatus Saccharibacteria bacterium | reverse complement strand
AAATAACGGTTTCTAAAACCGGTTATTCCAGTGACCGAACTTATGCCCCCGGCGAGGCGGGGATTGCTAACCCGGTTAAACCTAGTGCCACAGTTGTCGCTGGTCAGGTGACACAATTAAGTTTCGTTATTGACCCTGTCTCTTCTTTGCAAGTAAAGACAATGACTCGGACTTGCACCTCAGTGCCTAATGTTTCTACCACTTGGCAGGGGACTAAATTATTGGGAACTAATCCGGATCTACTTAAAATCAATCAAACTTTAACTACTGATGGTTTGGGGAGCTTGATCTTGAGTGGTGTTGAACCAGACACCTATCGTTTTACTCCCAATTTAGCTGGTTATGTTTTGGTCGGTTCGCTTCCACTTCAGTCTTTATTGATTACACCTGCCTCTAGTAATCAAATTAAAATGGTTCTGGCGCCGGCTAATGGCCAAGGCCTCTTAGTATCGGTACGAGATGGGGCCACCAGCTTGCCTCTGTCGAATGCTACGGTTCAAATTTCTGGACCCGGTGGCGCCCAAAATCTGGTTACCGATCAAGGTTTTTGGGTTCAGTCAGATTGGTCTGGTGGACCGGGTCAAAGTTTGTGGTCGGCTACTGATCGTTTTGATAATTCAGATGGCAATCTTAATTATTCCAGCACTACTGGTCAGCTGAAATTAGCCGGCTCGGCTGGAAACTATGCCAGTGATGCCTATTTGGTATCTTCGGCTTTTGATACCGGCTCAGCGACTACTTCTTATATCCAATTAGCCGTTTCGCCTTTGACACAAGTGGCTAGCACCGGCCCCTTGGCCGTTCGGCTTCAACTGGCTTCAGCTGATGACCCAGCCACTACCACCTGGAATTACTCCGGACCGGATGGAACTGTCGGGACTTATTACACAGCGACCACAACAACAGTTAACTCTGGTATCAATAACCATCGCTATTTGCGTTATAAACTTTTCTTGCATACTGATGACCCAACTGTTTCGCCGGTGCTTTACGATCTATCCTTCACCTACAGTTCAGAGTGTTTGCCTTTTGGCCAAGTTTATTTTGATAGCCTTTTGAGTGGAACTTACATTGTTAATATTAGTCATGCTGGCTATCAAGATACTCAAGCTAGTAGTAGTGTTAATGGTGCTTGGCAATTTTTAGAAGTACCCTTAATGTCTCTCTAAAATGACCAATTTTAAATCTAATTCCGGGTTTACCTTACTTGAGATTTTAATCGTGGCCGGGATCATTGTGATTATTAGTGTACCCTTAAGTATGTTTCAACGGGATGTTTTGGTCCAAAACGAAATGGTCCAATCCGGGGCTTTGGCGGAGGAGGGGGTGAGGACAGTTTTGCGAAAATTTGGCACCGAATTACGAACAGCCGCTCCAGCCAATACCGGTTCTTATCTGTTGGAATCCCTGGGTACTAGCACGATTACTTTTTACAGTGATCCCAATGGTGATGGTTTGCGCGATCGAATCCGTTACTTTTTAAGTGGCACTTCTTTGAAACGAGGGGTGGTCACACCGACTGGTTCTCCGGTGGTTTACGTTTTAGCAAATGAGAAGATCAGCACCTTAACTGATAATGTGATTAACAGCACTAGCACTCCAATTTTTTCTTATTACGACGCAAGCTATAATGGTTCTAGCACCCCACTTACTTATCCACTCAGTATTTCCAATGTTCGTCTGGTCCAAATCAGTTTAGGTATCGATCCTAATCCCAATCGACCTTTGGCGCCAATTTGGCTGACCTCCTCGGTGATGATTAGGAACCTGAAGGACAACCTCTAAAATAATTAAAAATGTAAAAATCAAAATGTAAAATTGCAGATTAGAATTTAAAATTACCCAATTTTTTTTAATTGTCATTTTACAGTTTGATTTTTTAATTTTACATTCGGTATCTATTTAACTTTCAATGACCAAGCTAACAATAAAAAACAACAATCACGGTTATCTCCTGGTCTCCGCCCTGGTCTTCGGTTCCATTGGGGTGATTTTGTTGACCGCCCTGGTCTCTTGGATGGCGGTGTCTTGGAAGGCGACGCGTCAATTAGCTCAAAAGGAGGGGGCGATTCAGGTGGCTGAAGCTGGGATTGATTATTATCGCTGGCATTTGGCTCATGCCAAGCAAGATTTTAAAGATGGACTGGTCACTTCTGGTCCTTATATTCACCAATTTTATAATTCCCTTGGTCAAAATATTGGTTATTATCAATTAACAATTACTCCACCGGCAGTTGGCTCGACCCTTGTTACAGTGGTGTCGCGGGGCTTTATGGCTTCCACTTCGCTCAATCGGGCCATTGAAGCTAAGTTTGCCATTCCTTCATTAGCCAAATATGCCGTGGCCGCCAATGACAATATGCGTTTTGGGGCCGGTACGGTCACAGTTGGTCCCGTTCATTCCAATGGTGGAATTCATTTTGACGGACTGGCTAAAAATGTGGTCACCAGCGCCAAAGATAAATATTTGGACCCGGACTACTCAAACAGTCCTTATCAATTTGGCGTCTATACTCAAGTTTCACCAGCTGATCCGTCGCCACCTGCGGCGGTCCCTAGTCGGACAGATGTGTTTGTGTCCGGTCGGCAATTTCCAGTACCGGCGATTGATTTTACTGGTTTCTCGGCCAATTTGGCTCAAATTAAAACGGATGCCCAAAGCGCTGGTCGTTATTTTGCTTCCTCCGGTTCCGGCAACTATGGCTATAATGTTGTTTTAAAAACCAACGGCACCTTTGATTTATACAAAGTAACTTCACTTCAGTCGCCCAATAGCGGTTGTAATACTGCCAGTCAGAGTGGTTGGGGGACTTGGTCAATTCGTAACCAGACCCTGCTTGGCAATTATACTTATCCAGCCAATGGCCTGATCTTTTTGGAAGACCATGTTTGGGTGGAGGGCCAAATTAATCAAGCCCGTTTGACCATCGCCGCTGGGGCTTTTCCGGAGAATTCCAATACTTACAAAAGTATTACGGTTAATAAAAATGTTTCCTATACCAATTTTGATGGGCGAGATGTTTTGGCTTTAATTTCCCAAAATAATTTTAATATTGGCCAATTGAGTAATGATGTTTTAGAAATTGATGCCGCTTTGGTGGCTAAAAATGGTCGAGTAGGCCGTTATTATTATAATTCCGGTTGTACCAACTATAAACGTAGCACTCTTAATCTCTACGGGATGATTGCCACTAATTTGCGCTATGGTTTTGCTTATATTGATGGCACCGGTTACGCCACTCGTAATTTGACCTACGATGGCAATTTGTTGTATGGTCCGCCGCCATCTTTCCCCCTCACCTCGGATAATTACTCCGTGATTTCTTGGCGGGAGGTGCCATAATAATTAAAAATTTAAAATGCAAAATTAAAAATGGCAGATTAGAATTTAAAATTATCTATTTTTTGATTGTCATTTTACAGTTTGATTTTTACATTTTACATTCTTCCTACCACTAGGCAGGTCGTTTCTAAAAAGGTAAAATGCCAGTATGAAAAAACTCATTATCGGTAATTGGAAACTCAACCCCACTTCTCTGGCTGAAGCCAAAAAGTTACAAATCAAAATTCGCCAGAAAATTTCCGGTCTGCGCAACGTTCAAGTCGCTATCTGCCCGCCGACCGTTTATTTGTCGGCTCTGTCGACCGGGCGAGCCAAAGCGGTGCTGGCGCTAGGGGCTCAAGAAGTGTTTTGGCAAGCGGATGGCGCTTATACCGGCCAGACTTCGCCTCTGGCGCTCAAAGATTTGGGTGCCAACCTGGTGATTATCGGTCATTCCGAACAACGAGCTTTGGGCGAAACCGATGACTTGGTTAATCAGAAAATTAAGGCGGTCTTGGATTACGGTTTGCGACCGCTACTCTGTGTCGGCGAAAAAGAGCGTGATGACAGCGGACATTACTTGGCTCAAATCAAACGTCAATTGGAAGATGGCTTGGATAAGGTGCCCAAAAAAGCGCCGGACAAGCTGATCATCGCTTATGAACCGGTTTGGGCGATTGGCAAAAACGCTTTAGGGGTGGAAACACCGGAAGGTTTTCTCCAACACGCTTTGTTTATCCGCAAGACCTTGAGCGTAATGTTCGGCCAAAAAGAAGCGGCCAAGATTCCAATTCTTTACGGCGGTTCAGTGTCCATTAAAAATGCCGAGACTTTCTTGCGCCAGGGTCAAGCTGACGGACTCTTAGTCGGTCGGGAATCGCTTGATTCGGTTAATTTTTCTGCTATCGCCAAATTAGTTAATCAAAATAAATAATTATGAAATTTCTCTCTAATTTAAACAAAAAAGAGTTGATTGGTAAAAAAGTGTTACTGAGGGTTGATTTTAATATCCCTCTTCGTCAAGGCAAAATTAGGGAAACTTTGCGGATAGATGAGTCTATCCCGACCCTTAAATTTTTATTAAAAAATGGCGCGCGGGTTATTATTGTTTCTCACTTAGGCTCCGATGGCCAAGCCAGTCTGACGCCGGTCGCGAAATATCTGGTTACTAAAAAATTGCCGGTCAAATTGGTTAAAGATTTGACGGCCGTTAAAAAATCGACCAACCCGTTGATTTTATTGGAAAATATCCGTCGCTTTTCCGGTGAATTGGAGAATAGTCCGGTTTTGGCAAAACGCCTAGCTTCATTGGCGGACCTCTTTATCAACGATGCTTTTTCAGTTTCTCATCGAGTCCAGGCTTCGGTGGTGGGGGTGGCTAAATTTCTTCCGGCTTACGCCGGTTTGGCCCTGGAACGGGAGTTGAAACATTTAGCTATTTTATCTAAACCAATCAACCCGCTTGTCTTAATTATTGGCGGGGTCAAATTCTCGACTAAATTGCCTCTATTGCGAAAGTTTTTGCCGAAAGCCGAATTTATTTGCGTCGGCGGGGCTTTGGCCAACACTTTATTATCAGCTCGAGGAATTGCTGTTGGAGCCTCGCTGACGGAAAAATTGACCCCGAGTTTAATCAAATTGGCTAAAAGTCCCAAGATCATTTTACCGATCGATGTTATTGTCCAAGTAGGCCGAAAAACCGAACTTAAAAACATTAATTATTTAGGAGCAGAAGACAAGATTGTCGATATTGGGCCAATGACGGTGAAATTATTTGCCGCTGAATTGATCGACACCAGAACCATTCTTTGGACCGGTCCCTTGGGTTTGATCGAAACCGGTTTTCAGAAGGGAACTGTCGCTTTAGCCAAGACTTTGCCTAAAAAAGCTTTTTCAATCTTGGGTGGTGGAGATTCAGTGGAAACTTTGCGTCAAGCTAAATTATTGAAGAAATTTTCTTTTGTCTCCACTGGTGGAGGAGCCTTGCTGGATTATCTGGCTAATGACACGCTACCGGGCTTAAAAGTTCTAAAATAGGGCTAAAAATCAGCTCTTGTTGTTGTAACCTACATTAATCTATGCTATAATCCTAAAAGTAGCACTTAGGTCTGCTGCCATAAGTGCTACGCAGACACCCGTTGTGTCTGCTCCTCTACGAAAGTCCTCGCTCCGGCTAGTTTTGCTGGTAGCGAGGCTTTTTTATCTCAATTTTTTGCAGACGACTGACGTTTGCAAGACTATGATTTAGAAGTGATTTTGATACAAACCGCTTTCAATTCTGCTGGGGTGGGTACGGTCTTGCCTTTCCAGTGTAAAAAGCCGTCACCCTCAAAGCGGGGGACGATGTGGAGATGAGCGTGGTTGATGAGTTGCCCGGCCGCCCGGCCGTTGTTCATTTCCAGATTAATGCCATCGGCCTCCGTGCTCGCTTGGACCAGCTTGGCCACCGCCTGGGCGGCCGGGCCCCATTCAGTCAGCATTTCGGCCGGCAGATCAAACAAATTGACGAAGTGGGCTTTGGGAACCAAGAGAGTATGACCCAAATTAACCGGATTGATGTCCAAAAAAGCCAGAAAATGCTCATTTTCCCAGATTTTATAGCTAGGAATCTCGCCGGCCACGATTTTGCAAAAGAGACAGTCAGTCATAAGGGGATTATAGCAAACGCCGACTGGCAGACAAAACCCCTGTGCTATAATCCGTTTAATGTCTAAAATCTGGTCCCCAATTGAAGTCCCTAGCCCGGCCGTCCTCAAGCACCTTCAGGATTTCCCGGCCCTACTTCAGCCCCTTTTAGCTCGCCGAGGTCTGAAGTCTAAAAAAGTGGCTGAGCATTTTCTTAAACCGGATTATGAACGCGATCTCCACGATCCCTTCTTGATGGTTGATATGGCCAAGGCTGTGGAAAGAATTCTCTTGGCCCTTAAGCGGGAAGAAAAAATCGTCATTTTTGGCGATTATGATGCCGACGGTGTCCCTGGTTCGGCGGTCCTGGCTTCCTTTTTCAAAAAAATTGCCTTCATTAATTTTGAAGTCTATATTCCTGATCGGCACAATGAAGCTTATGGTTTAAATGAAGAGGCTATTCGCAAATTGGCCGAAGGGGGAGTCAAACTGATTATTACCGTTGATTGCGGTATTACTGATGTGGCTGAAGTGGAATTGGCGGACAAACTGGGAATTGAAGTGATTATTACCGACCATCACTTGGTGCCGGAAAAAATGCCCCAGGCTTATGCCGTCATCAATGCTAAGCGGGCCGACGACACCTATCCGTTCAAAATGTTGGCGGGCGGAGCGGTGGCTTTTAAATTGGTCCAAGCGCTGATTAAACAAGGTAATTTTGATTTGCCGATCGGTTGGGAAAAGTGGTTGCTCGATTTGGTGGCTATCTCCACTATTACCGATATGGTGCCAATGATTGATGAAAATCGGGCCCTGGCTTTTTATGGTTTGAAAGTTTTGCGTCAAACTCGCCGGCTGGGTTTCATCTCTTTATTCGCCGCCGCCAAAGTCAATTTACCGGAGACGACCGAAGACGATATTGGTTTTATGATTGGGCCACGGATCAATTCCGCTTCCCGGATGTCTCACGCTTCCGAAGCCTATGAACTTTTAATGACTGAAGATTCGGCCGAAGCCCGGGCCATTGCCGATCATCTGGAAAAGAAAAATAAAGAACGACGAGAATTGGTGGAGCGAATTTTGCAAGAAGTGGATGGCGAATATTCCGGTCGCGAATTACCGGCGCTGATTGTGGCCGGTAATCCCGGTTGGAGTTTGGGGGTCCTGGGCCTGACGGCCTCGCGACTGGTGGAAAAATATGGTCGGCCGGTGTTTTTGTGGGCCAAGAATAGCCAAAATATTGTCAAAGGTTCTTGTCGCTCCGATGGTTCGGTTAATGTGGTGGACTTAATGCGTCAATTAGACCCCGACTTTTTTATTGATGTCGGCGGACACGCGATGGCGGCTGGTTTCTCGTTGTTGGCGGAAAAAGAAACTGAACTAGCCGAAAAATTATTGACTGCTTTTGAATCTTTAACTAAAAATAAAGTCGAACAATTTTTACTTTACGACGAAGAGCTACCTTTGGCTGCCGTTAATTTAGAATTATTCAACCTCGTTGATCAATTGGCCCCTTTCGGTGTTGATAATCCCAAGCCGGTATTTTTGTTTCGAAATTTAAAAATTGATCAAGCTAAAAGTTTTGGCAATGGCGGTTTGCATTTGGAATTAAAATTTAAAAACGAGCTGGATAAATTAATCCCAGCGATCGGTTTCTTCGTTTGTCTTCCCAGCTTCTTTAGTGAAAAGTTTAATGGTCGGGATGGCCACAAGTTTTCGGAGGTGGCCCTGGATCCCGGTTGCCGAGTTGATCTCTTGGCTTCGATTGAAAAAAGCTCTTTCCGAGGTCAAGCTGAATTGCGTCTGCGGATTGTCGATTTACGTCAGCCGGAGTAATACGATACGACTTAAATTTTATTTAAGTAAATTAAAAATGTAAAAATCAAAATGGAAAATGACAATGGAAAATAAAAAATTACTTCTTTCCTTTTAGTTTCATTATGCTGGACGCCAGAATTTTAAATATTTCATCAAGCTTTGCGTGAAGATCTCTATCCAATTTTTGAAAAATCATTTTAAAATTTTGCTCTGTCATTTTCCATTTTGATTTTTACATTTTGATTTAACAATCACTTCTCGCCAATCTTTAAAATTTTGATACAATTGAGGCTATGTCATCTAGCTCTAAATATATAATCTACACTGACGGCGGTTCTCGAGGCAATCCCGGTGTGGCTGGTTGCGGGGCCGTGATTACTGACGCCAACAAGCAGGTCTTGAAAAAAGTCTGCCAGAGCTTGGGGGTGGCCACCAATAATGAAGCGGAATATCAAGCCGTAATTCTCGGTTTGGAGACGATCAAAAAAATGCTCGGCGGAGTGAAAGCTACTGAAGCAGAAATTGAAGTTCGGCTCGACAGTCAATTGGTGGCCAGTCAACTGGCCGGCACCTATCAAATTAAAGAAGAGCGTCTGTTTCCTTTCTTTATTAAAATCTGGAACCTGCGGGTTAAAGATCTGCCGAAAGTTCGTTTTGTTTATATCCCTCGCGAGCAAAATTCCATTGCTGATGGTTTAGCTAATGAAGCGATGGACTCTGGTAAGCAAGGTCGTCTTTTAAATTCCTAAAGCGCCAGTCGGCGCTTTTTTGTATGATTTTAGCTCGTCGCCTTTTCTTTTTTTCTTTAGCCGGAATTTTAGCGGGAGTAGCTCTGGCTAATTGGCAGGCGATTGATCTGGGGTTTAGAATTTTTTTACTAATTTTAGCCGGAACTTTTGGGGCTCTAGGTTTTTACTACCGTTTCTCCAATTGGTTGTGCTTAATTTCAGCTTTATTGTTTGGTCTGGCGCTTGGTATCTGGCGAGTCAGTCTGGTGCCGGCTTTTGATTATGCTCGTTGTGATATAGGTCCAGTGACTTTAAGCGGGCAAGTGGTGAGCGAGGCCAGCGAAATTAATTTTTCTCGGCGGGTCACATTTGCCCCGACTGATTGGACTGAAAATTTATTGTTATCAGCACCTCGCGACACAAATTTAAATTACGGTGATCGCTTGGAAGTTTCCGGTCGTTTGAGTCGGCCGAAAAATTTCCAAACCAATCAAGGCCGAGAATTTGATTATGTTCGTTATTTAGCTAAGGATAATATTTTGTGTTTACTGACCGCCAAGCAAATTAAAAAATTAGAGACGAGCTCCAGTTTGGTCTCGCCTTTTTTCCGATTGAAAAATAGCTTTCTGTCCGCCCTGGGTCGAGCTTTGCCTGAGCCGGAAAGCACTTTGCTCGGTGGTTTGGTCTTGGGTGGAAAAAATGGTCTGGATCAGGATTTGAAACAGGCCTACCTCACCACTGGTTTGTCACATATTTTAGTTTTGTCCGGTTACAATATTTCGTTGGTGGCCGCCGCTCTCACCGGCATCTCCCTGATGTTCGGCTCATTATTGTCATTTATTTTCACTTCACTTGGTTTATCGCTATTTGTTTTTGTGGCCGGTGGGGGAGCGGCGGCCGTTCGCGCCGGGATTATGGGCGTGATTGCGGTTTTAGCTCGTTCACTGGGCCGGCCGAATAGCGCCGGCTTACCGCTATTGCTGGCGGCCGTCGTGATGGTTTGGTTAAATCCACGCTTGGTCAATTTTGATCTGGGTTTTCAATTATCTTTCTTGGCCACTCTCGGAATTATTTATGGTCCGGCCATGTTTAAACCTCTGGTCGAGAAAATTTTGAAGCCGGGTTTTGTGGCCGAAACTTTAATAGCCACTCTAGGCGCTTTAGTTTTTACCTGGCCCTGGCTAGCCTACGCCACCGGTCAGGTCTCACTGGTGGCTCTCCCGGCGAATGTACTGGTCGCGCCAATGGTTTCCCCTTTGATGTGGTCAGGTCTGCTCCTGGGGGCGCTGGGGATGCTTTCATCGTTGATAGCTCTAGTTCTGGCTTGGCCCATTTATTTAGCTCTAGCGATTCAAATTTGGTTGATTAAATTTTTGGCTCTAACCCCCCTGGCCATGATCTCAATTGATCAATTTTCTTTACTGTGGTTGATAATTTTTTATGGCCCGATTATTTATTGGGCCATCAAGATAAACAAAAAGATATATACTAAACCCAATGCCGACCATTAAGTGGACAATCTGGCGCTGGTGGCTCTTACTAATTCTCGCGTTATTTGTGAGCGCTTTGTGGTTGACCGTTTGGTCCAAATGGCCGAGTCAATATTTAACAGTGTCTTATTTGGATGTCGGTCAAGGTGACGCTATTCTCATTGATACGCCTCATCATAATCAATTATTGATTGACACTGGGCCTAACCGAAAAATTTTGAGTTCGCTAGCCTCGGTTTTACCTTTTTTCGACCGTTCGCTCAATGTAGTGTTAATAACTCATCAAGATTTGGATCATCGCGGTGGCCTCTCCGATTTAATTAAAAATTATGCTGTTGATTATGAAGTGGCGGCCGATAAAAATGTGGCCCTGCCCGGCACGCCCTTTGTGGCGATTGCCCGCGGGACCAAAATCGATTTAGGTGATGGAATAATTTTTGAAGTTCTGTCGTCTGGAGCGGGGGAGCTCTTGCCTAGTAACGACGGCTCGGTGGCGGGAATTTTAAGTGCCGGCCAGAAAAAGTTTTTATTCACCGCTGACCTGCCGTCTTCGCGCGAGCGTTATTTGGTTAATCAATTTGGGGTGAATTTAAAAGCCGATGTTTTGAAAGTCTCGCATCATGGTTCGAAAGGTTCCTCTGATTCAGAATTTTTACAAACCGTTCAACCGACTTATGCCGTCATTTCGGTCGGAGCTAATAATCGTTATGGTCATCCGACCACGGAGGCTCTTGATCGAATCAAGTCGGCTGGGGCGGAAATTCTGCGGACGGATCAATTAGGGACGATTGTCTTTGAAACGGATGGGCAGAGTTTAATTAGAAAATAATCCGCCTAAGGCGGATGCTCCAATTTTACGACCACCTGTGGTGGGTAAAATTGGCAAAAATAAAGGGCCTCGATCCTGTCGAGGCCCCTGAAGTTGGGCGGCTGCGGTTTTTTATTAACCGGACTGAACACCAGTCCAATCGGGTTCTTACTACTTTATTACTTTGGCTAAGAGGGTTACCACACCCTCGTCTTTAAAGCCTAGTTTTTCGGCCGCGGCTTGGGAAACATCCAAATCGCGACCTTTAATAAACGGACCCCGGTCTTTAATTTCAACGACCAAACTGTGGCCATTACCAGGGTTTTGGAGTTGTAGTCTTGTGCCAAGGGGCAGCTCTTTATGAGCGGCCGTTCCCGGATCTTCTGATCGGAAACATTCTCCATTGGCCATCCGAGAACCTTGCAGTTCTTTGCCATACCAGCTGGTAGTGACTGATAAAGGCGAAGCTTCAAGGGCTCGGATTTGGCCGGAATCCCACATATTACTTGTCAGGATGACGGCCAGCAGGGCTAAAACTTCCATTGCAACCTCCTTTGTGTTGGCAAGATTTGTCCCGAAAGACTTATCTCGCCACCGCCCAAAGTATCCTTATTTTAATACGTCTAGATTCTTTGTCAAATTTCACCCTATGGAGTAGTTCACTATACTCCATAGGGTGAATTTCTTACCCACCACCAGAAAAGCCTTGTTAAACAAGGCTTTTCTGGTGGTGGGGAGGCCACTGATTGAACGTATTTCTTGCGAGCTTGACAGATTAGTCTAATAGGTGTATAATTGAAACAGAATTTATGGGAAAATGTTTTTCCCGACTGATCCGGCAGTTTCCGGAAAAAGCCTGTTAGTAGCAGGCTAAGATCATTGAAAGGGTAAAGTCATGAGCAGTGACAATCGTGATCCAGAGACGGTAGCGACAGTCTTGCAGGGAATCGTCGACGAGCCAGCGACACCGACGGTTCCTACCGAGAAATTCGCTCTATACAAAGACCTCGGCATCATCACAGTGCCTGATGATTACGATCACGCGACTATGCTCTACAAGTTCATGAAGGAAAACCGCGAAAAGTTCAGTGGCGTCAACGGTAATATCACCGATGCCAACTTTCCGAACCCGACTCGTGTTCTCAAGCCTGGCGACAAGCTCCACGTTCGCGCGTTCAAGCAGGTCGTCCCTGGGACCACTACGTCCGAGGAGCGTATGGCGTTCTTGGCCACTCAACAGGCCATCCACACCGGCGCACAAGGAGCCTCCCTCGTCTTCGAGCAGAAGCGCGACCAACTGCCCAAAGGTAAATGGTACGCTTCCTTCGATGAAAAGGATCG
>CAYHUF010000010.1:0-12581 GCA_964359775.1 uncultured Candidatus Saccharibacteria bacterium | reverse complement strand
GATTAACTTCGGACAGCATCGAGTAAAGGGTGGTACTTTTACCCGAACCGGTCGGACCGGTCAGGAGAATTAAACCATAAGGCCGACTGACCGCTTCGCGAATTTTCGCGATTTGTTCGGGAGACATTCCTAAAACCTCCAAGCTCAAAAGCTTTTTTTCCGGATCAAGAATACGTAAAACCACTTTTTCACCGAAATAAGTTGGAAAAGTGGAAACACGAAAATCGACTTTCCGACCTTCAATCGTAGCGGAAAAACGACCGTCTTGAGGTTTACGCTTTTCGTCAAGCTTCATGTTGGTCAGAATTTTAATGCGAGCAATAATCGCTTCGTGAACCGGCCGAGGTAAATTCAAACTGGCGTGCAAGATACCATCGACTCGAAAACGGACTTGGACATTATTGGCCGTCGGCTCAATGTGGATATCGGAGGCTCCGCCGGAAGTGGCATGTTGCAAAATCACTGAGACAATTTTGGTTACAGGCGCTTCTTCGGTAATTTCCGCTTTTTTACCCGGTGTTGTGGTGGCGCGAGCAAAACTTTCCACCGTCTTTTCAGCGGCTTCAATATTTTTATTTAAATCACCCAGAGTATCGCCCGCCCCGCCGGTCAAACCTTCGTAATTTTTTAAACCAGACTGAAAAGAATCGAGGGAAATGAGAAAAACTTTATAAGGCAAACTATTTTTCGAAGCGACAAATTGAATCGCATCTCGGGCTTCGGCATTGTCTGGATCCACCATCCCCACTTCCAAAACCCCATCGGCAATCGCCAACGGTAAAATTTGAAAAAACTCCGCGGAATCTTTAGGGATATAGCGAAGAACTTCAAGCGAAATTTTAATTCCCTTAAGATCGCGAGTGGGGATTTCAAACGCCGAAATAGGCATAACAATTATTGTTGCTGAAGAGCTTTAAGCAAATTTAGTTTGTCGTCTGGACTGATATTTTGACCACTATCCGTTGGTAAACCAGCTGGAGCTGACTCTGTCGAAGTAGTCGAGAAATTGAGATTGATACTCCCGGTGCCGGCACCACCACTCGGGTTATAGCTTCCACCCAAACCAATAGTCAAAAACGGATTGGCGCGAGACAGCGGACGAGCCGGCACCGGCACAGTATAATCCCGCAAACTGACATAAAAACGATCTTGAATAAACCGGTCGTTGATCGTCTGCTCGATATTTTTGACACTCTGAAGTAAGGCTAGGAAGCGAGCGGCATCAGCATCAACCGTTTCGGTCGGGCTAGTCACCGGCTGACCATCCGGACCCAAGACGGCTACCCCGGCCGAAGGAGTCGAACTGGAGCCAAAATAAGCGCGATAACCAAAATAGGCCACGAGTAAAATAAGAAGCAGGGCACCAACATTAATGAGAGTTTTGGAATTAAACATAAAATAACTACTTGAGCCAGTAAGTTTTAACCTTCACATTGTATTGATAAAAATCTTTACCCGGGACTGATTGAAAAGAAATTTCTTCCACATCCAAAAGTCGCAAACTATGAGACAGATTGTCCAGGAAATTTAGGAAACTACCATAAGAACCGGCTGTGGAAAAACTCATATGAAGGGTGGAAATTTGATGGTCCAGACCGCCACTAGTGGCATCTTTATCTACCAAAGCCGCTCCAGCCGATGAACCAGGCACTGCTGGCGGTAATTCAATTTTGGTATTTTTAATCTGCATACCACTTTGCAAAGCAATCGAATTGACGTCCAAAATCAATTGAACATTATCAATACTATCCGGCAGATAACGGTCTAAACGAACGAGATCGCTATCTTTGATTTGATTAATGCGTTGCTCGAGATCTTTACTGATTTTCTGCAACTCGATAGCGGTGGCCACCCCTTCTTGGAGACTGGCTCGTTCTGCCATTAAAGTGGTGACCCCCTTACCCGAACCATGGAGTAAATATTGTTTAAGGTAAGTATTGTCTGAACCGTAATAAATCGGCATAGCCAAGCCAAAGAAGATCAGGCCGGCGAGAATAATGATAAAGATAGGAAAAAGAAAGCGCATAATTATTGGGAGCTGGTTTGCTTTTTAAAATTGACTAAAGCCGAATCGATACTTAAATCTAATTTAAAAATGACATTACCAAGTTGATCAAGGTCGAGATCGTAAAAATTAAAGGAAGCAATCTTACCCTTGGCTTGATCGCCGGCAAAAACTTTGGCTTGATAAGCCACATCTTGATAACTCTTGGCTAAACCACTGATGGTCAAACCTTTCTGGTCAAATTTAAAATTGGTATAAGAAACATTGTCGATTGTCAAAGGATTGAGAACTTGTTTGAATAGGGCTGCGACATTGACGTGACTATCGATCAGGGCTTGACCGCGAGTAGTTTTAACCTCAATGCGTTTGGCTCGTTCTAAATTGGAAAAGCCTAAGGATTCTCGGTCGTGCTTGAGCGATTCTTGCAAACCACATTTACCATCAGCCGAACAAGGTCGATAAATATCCGAGTAGAGCCAGTAATTGACGGCAAAAACTCCAGCCAAACCAATCAAAGACAAGGCTAAAAGAGCAAAAGCGATCACCCCTAGAAAATTATTAGCTTCCTGTCGACGAGGAGCTAAAACAGTCGGGGAAAAAGTTTTTTTCGGAATATAAGATTGATTGGCAGGTTCCATAAAAATTTAGATTTTAGATTTCTTCCAAACCTCGCAAAGCTAGACCGAGAGCAACAGCAAACGACGGGCCCGCACTCTGCAAAACATTACCGAGAAAAGCTGGGGTTTCAGTTTTATCAAACGGCGTCCCGAGACTGACTGGGATACCAACTTCCCGAGTAGCAATCTCCAACAAACCTTTCAGTAAAGCCCCGCCACCAACCAAAACTAACTTATCAACTGAACGACGATTTTCTTTCTGATATTTTACCATTACTCGACTAGTCTCTGCAAATAAATATTCCACAGTAGGGTTAACAACTGATCCTAATTCACCATAAGCACTTTCCCGATCGACCATTCCCACTTCACGTTTAATTTCTTCCGCCTTAATAAAAGGCACACCGAGGGAACGTGAAATAGCGATGGTAATATCTTGAGCATTTTTATTGATCGTGTGCGAGACCCGGACCACTCCCCGATCGATAATGGCCAATTTGGACGAACCGGCACCGATATCGAGGATGGCAGTGGCTCCCAATTCACCACGCAAAGATGAACGGATAGAAGAAAAAGTTTCCACTTCAACAAAGTCCGGCACAAAACCAGCAATTCGAGCTGCTTCTTGGGTTTGTTTGATGGCATCATTTTGAATAGCTACAATCAAAAGTTTAATCATTGATCGCTTGCCTTTGTTTTCAGCCCATTCCAGTTGTCCATCCGCCGTCGGGGGAATCTTTATCCAATCCAAAGACACTTCCGAAATTGGCACCGGTACATATTTGCGGGCTTCAATCGGCACAATCGAAGCCAGACGGACATCATCAACTTCCGGGATCTCCACATCAATAATCAAACTGGAACGCAGAGAAATAGCCATCGCTCCACGCTTAGCAGTAACGTTGGCCTCACGCAATAAATCTCGAATCAATTCCCCTAATTTTTCCGCCGACAAACCGGTAGCTTGACCGACCGCCAAACCACCATAAGGACCGGTCGATAATTCCCCGTAGGTTTCGAGGACCACCCGACCATGATCGTTGCGTAATTGCACTACCTTAACCGAAGACAAGCCGACATCAACGCCAAAAAAGCTGGTCTCTTTTTTACCGGTTAAAGCGGCCGGGGCTCGGCCAATTAAACTCTTCAGAAAATCCAAAATAGGCATTATGATTGGTGATCAAATTATATCACGCCCGCTCAACTTAAGTTAGAATGGGGAGTGGACAAATATGACTAAATTTTTCTTAGATTTTTTCTTCCCTCTTCATTGTCTGGCTTGCGGAGCCGAAGGCCATTTAGCTTGTCCAACTTGTCGCCGGAAAATTCCCCCAGCTGAACAACCGGAGGTTTTGACTCGCGCCAAAATTTGGGCCCGGGCCGATTATCGCGACCCCCTCGCCAGCGAATTAGTTCGGGCGCTAAAATATCGCGGTTGGAAAGTAGCGGCAATGGAGATGGCCGAAATTATGCTGAATCAATTGCCTTTAGACTTAGACCAGACCCCAGCTGACAAAATCATCCTCGTTCCCGCCCCATTGTCGACCTGGCGACGATTGGGACGCGGTTATAATCAAGCTGAGCTCATCGCCAAAGCTTTGGCTCGACTAGCACCGGAGCGTTTTGAATTAGGAACAGGTTTAGTTAAAAAAATCCGCCACACCAAATCGCAAGTAGAAATTAAAGAACGGAGTAAACGCTTAGTTAATTTGATCGACGCTTTTGCTTACACCGCCCGCGGGCGTAGGCTCGCCCGCGGGCGGTGTATCCTTCTGATCGACGATGTCACCACCACCGGGGCCACCTTTATTGAATTAAAAAAACTTTTTCACACAGCCGAAGCAAAGAAAATTATTTGCTGGGCGTTTGCTCACGGTTAATTCTTGCCGATTACTCGAAAACTCAAAGCCCGAACCAATTCCGGTTCATCAATAGTAAATCTAAACTCGGCTCGAAAAACATCTGATCCAACTTGATAACCGGCAATCGCAGTGCTGTTGTCGAGGAAAACCACATCCGTCAATTGAAAACTGGTGGTACTGGTGGCCTCCTCAGGTGGGACCAAGGTGTTCAAATTATTAAACAAATATTGCTGGACCAAAGCTGACACAGCTGGAGCCACTGAAACCGTCTTCAGCTGGCTATCAATTTGATCAACAGTAGGAAATTTTCCTAAAGTAGCTCGCTCAAGTCCGAGAGGGGTCAAACACTCACCACTAGGGGCTGAGTTGATCGGATCACCTTGTTTAACCCAACGGCCATCCTGGCATTGCCAATAATCAGTTGGCCCGGAAAACCAGCGCACAATAAAGACGATTAATCCAATAATCACTAGGCCTAAAATCAGCCACCAAATTTTCCGACCAAGAAACCAGGACAACAACCAGAGACCAAAAATTAAAACCAGTATCACTACTGCTAAATATTGACCCACTCGATTATTGTAAGCCCGCCAAGGCGATTGACTGAAAAAATCACGTTTCAAACTCGGTAAAACAATCAAGGTCTGCCAAATTTCCGTCGGCGAAAAACTTTCAGTTTGACCGACCACTAAGACGTACTTGCCAAGATGACCGTTATTGGCCACCGAGATGACATAATCCCCAGCCGGCAACTCAACCGTCGCTTCCGGTCCTTTAAAATAATTATTCCCACCGTAGGGTTCGTAATATTTAGTCCAAAATTTTCCCTGACTAACCAACTGGGCCACAACCGGATCTCCAGCTTTCGTCTCACCTTCCAAATGAGCCACAAAGTCTTCTCGGGCCCCAAGAGTATCCGGCACCAACAAATTCCAATAAAATTTAAGCGGTGAATTGAGATGGAAAGTAAAGATCTCTGGTTGACCGATTAATTCGCCATAAAAAGCTTGGGAATTGTCGGGCTGATCAATGACCACGGTATCAACCGCTTGGTCACCATAAATAATTCTCGGTTGATGAGCCGAAGCCGTACCGGCAACAGTCAAAAGCATTAAAACTAAAACCAAATGAAAGATTTTTTTCATAAAAAAGAAAAACTTAGGCGAGCGAACGTTCATATTATAGCGCAGTCTAGTTTTCCTGCATTAATTTAAACCGATATTTTTTCGCCGACCAAAGTGGTCCGGCATAAGCCACCCCGATTCGAGGCAAGCGTTTAATCTGTTTAGCAGAAATTTTGGCACCCCAATCTTCAAACCATAACCCGGTTTTTTGGGTGGCGATTTTAGCGTTGAAACTTTTATCAATCCCCAAAACTTTCGTCACTCGCCCCGGACCATTAACGCCTGTGACACCCCGAATCAAGATCGCCGCCGGGTACGACTTCATTCCGGTCACAATGTTTAACATCTGATGAAACCCATAGACAAGATAAATGTAGAAACAGCCTGGCGGACCAAACATAATTTGATTACGTGAAGTTTTGCCCCGATTAGCGTGCGAGGCTTTATCCTGCGGACCATCGTAAGCTTCCGCTTCGGTAATTTGATAAGCGATTTCCGTCTGACCTTGGCGACGAACAATAAATTTGCCAAGCAGATTTTCGGCAACAATCAAAGTCTCACGGGCAAAAAATTTTGAACCTAAGATTTTTCGCACAACTTAATTATATACCCTATGGAGCACAACAAGCTACCTCTTTGATCCAATCACCACAATCCGCCGCACCTTGGGTTGCGGGGTTGGCCGAGCCACTCCACCCTGAAATTCAAACCAGACTTTAAGAAAACGACGTAAAGTCATCCGGCGAGGGGTCTTGTATTCCGGATCCAAAAAATAAATGTGTTCATCAGTCACCCGGACCACCACCGAAAAATGAGAGTCGTAATGCGAAAACCAAGAAATAATCACTGGTTGTTTCTTTTCCGCCACGTGATAGCGCAAATCAGCCACCGTGGCAAAATCTTTGACCTGGCCAGTCAAACCGACCGCTCGGGCCGCTTTGACCAAATCTTGAGCGCTGGTCCCGGCCCGATGCTGGGCCGGTTTACAATTGGTGAGTTTAGTTAATTCCGCCAGTGTCTTGTTCACCCCGTAGAATCCGAGCACCATGGCCAAAGCCGCCGGACCGCATTGGCCCGGTCCCTGTTCGACCAATTTGACTTTGAGTCGTTTGGTCATACGAAGGAGGTTTGCTTAATTCATGGGTTGATAACATAGTTTTGGCTCGGAAGCCGGAATTAACAAAAGCCGTCAAAACGGCCTTAATTCTCAACATATTACCACAAAAAGGCTTATTTTACAAGCCCCTGGCATGACTCCCCGCCACCCAGCCAGTGGTCCAACATAATTGTAGGCTATAACCCCCAGATGGGCGGTCGACATCCAAGACATCACCGATTAAATACAGGTTCGGGATTAGGCGGGATTGCATAGTTTTAAAATCGACTTCCTCCAACTTAACTCCGCCGGAAGAGACCACGGCCTTGTCGACACCGAGCAAACCTTTGACCTGAAGCGGGACAGATTTTAGAATCAGGATCAATTTCTTGCGATCCTCGGTGCTGACACTATGGTTAGCTGTCTCACCATCAATACCGGCTAAACTTAAGAGTGGAGCAACAAGAGCCGTCGGAATGATTTCGCTCACAGCATTTTTTAATTTCTTATTACTCTCGCCGATCAACAAAGTTTGGATCTTGGTTTTGAGGGCGCCAGGATCTAAGCTCGGAAACAAATCCAGGGACAATGTGACTTCCCCATATTTAAGCAAGTCACCAATCTCCTGACTTAAATTTAAAATCGTCGGGCCGGAAACGCCAAAATGAGTAAAAAGTAACTTCCCTTTTTGAGCCACTTGTTTCTGATTGTTTTGAAAAATCGTGATCTTTATTTCCGGCAAAGTGAGTCCAGCCAATTTTTTGGCCCAAGCCTCTTTGAGAGCCACCGGCACCAAAGCCACTTCCGGTTGACTAATAGTGTGGCCCAGCTTGGCCAACCATTTAAAGCCTTCCCCCGTCGAACCAGTCTCCGGATGGGAAGTCCCGCCGGTGGCCAGAAGACATTTTTCGGCTACGATTTCCGTCTGGTCCGCTAGTTTAATTAAAATATTTTTAGTAGCGGGATCGATTCGCAAACCAGCCACGACCAGACCAGTTTGAACTGTCACACCTGTTTCTTTTAGGTAATCAACCAAAACTTCCCAGACCGATTGAGCCTTATCCGAGACCGGGAAAATTCGGCCTTCGTTTTCTTCCTTGGTGGCCAAGCCCCGACCATTAAACCAGGCCAGGGTTTCTACTACCCCAAATTGAGAAAAGGCCGAAAACAGAAATTGGTCCTTACCTTTATATTTAGTCAACATTGAGCGTAACTCGGGTTTATTGTTGGTTAGATTGCAACGACCCCCGCCGGTGATCAGTAATTTCTTACCCAAGCCAGGATTTTTCTCCAGCAGTAAAACCGGGCGGCCGCTCTCGGCCGCCCGGCCCGCCGCCAGCATTCCCGCCGGCCCCCCGCCAATCACCACCACCGGCCAAATTTTGCTTTGAGTTTTATCAGTCATGAGTGGCTTCATTTAAGCACAAAAACCCCTGAAAAAATATGTACCAAGGAATTGCAAGACATTTCCACGACCGTGGAAATGTCTTGCAATCAATTTACAAACCAAAAACCGCCGGCCATTGCTGGCCGGCGGTTTTTGGTTTGTGGTATTAAGCGCGAGCAACGTTGGTAGCAGCTGGACCCTTTTCGCCGTCAACGACGTCAAAAGTGACCGTGTCACCAACCTTTAATTCGTCAAAAGTAACACCCTTCAATTCTGTTGAGTGAAAGAAAAGATCCTTCGCTTCGCCTTCGCGAGAGATGAATCCAAATCCTTTCTCAGTCAGAGTTTTGATTGTTCCTGTCATGTGAATTTTTTGGTTTGTTGATATAGAGAAACTCGACCTCTGTTTCCTTGAGCACCGATCCATCATACCAGATAAAATAATTAAATCAACCCAGTAGCCCCTTCCCTGATTTTTTACATAGGAGTCTCCTATGTAAAAAATCAGGTGACTTGTCTTTCCCCTTCAAACCAGTAGAATAGTTTTTGGAAACTAGGACCACAACTTAGGAGGTACTCAATGAGCGAGGCCGTAACAAGCATGGTAATCGCAAGTAAGATTATGACTCTCGGTAGAGAGTTGCGTACGAAAAACCTCGAGCGGCAGGAACTTGAAGTAGATCGAAAAAGAGGACTTCTCCCACTCATGAGTGCCACTTTGATTGGAAAAGGGGAAGATTTACGAAAAAAGAAGCGGGAGCTTAGAGCAGTCCAAGATGAATGGAATAAAAAGCTTCTTCCAGTTAGAATAGCCATTGATAAAATTGAGTTAGAGATTCTTGATCTCCAAGCTCAATGCCCGCATACCCATACCCAAAAGTACTGGACTAACGACCCAGTAATACCTGACTATCGAAGTTATTGTGTCGAATGCCGAACTATGATCTAAAATCACTGAACCAGCCCGTGGCTTCTCGCCCCGGGTTTTTGTTTTTAACCCGGTAGTGAATTTTGGTCTTGCCCATAGAGCGTCTACCGAAGGTAGACAATGCCAAAATCTACTACCGGGCTAATCTTTAAATTTCCAGAGCTTGGAGAAAAATTTTGAGGCCGACCAATGTTTTTTAAATTTAGCTTGGGCTAGCAAGCGAATACCGAGAATTTCCAGGCCGAGAATAATCACCCAAGCGCTGGGAATAAATGGGACTAAATAGAGAATCAGTCCAAGCAGGATTAAGAAAGTCCCGGCCAAGATCTGCCATTTATTTTTGTTTTTAATTTGAGAAATGATTTCTTCCATACCGGGCCCAAATTAGGCCAAAGAGTTACAAAGTCTCGACAAGGTGAATCTCTTGATCCTTAATTACATCGCCTTCGCCGAAGACGAAGCGAGCTTGAAGCAAGTTGCCAGCCAAAACCTCCGGCAACCAAAAAATATCATCCGGCCACATTTCGGCAAAGGGCATGGCTTGAGGTGAAAACCAGTCCGGTCGCATTTCTTCGCTCTCACTCGGCTCGCCACTCCAATCTTCCGAGAAATAAACGTGGACTTTTTGGTCCCAGGCTGGATTGTGAGGAAAATAAAAAGACAGTTCGGCCACCTTGCTGGCTTGTTTAATCTCCACGCCGATTTCTTCATTGGCTTCTCGCTTGGCGGCATCTGTTACCGTTTCGTCTGCTTCTACTTTACCTCCGACCCCGTTCCAGCGGTTAGCCCCAAAGCCGCGTTTTTTCAAGGCCAAACAAATATTCGAAATTGTCTCTCCATCCTTTTTGATTAAGAAAAGCAGTGTAGCATCACGTAATTTTTCCATAGTTTTAGCTCTTAGACTGATTAGTTAAAGTATAATCCAAAACCAAAACCCCGCCACTAGGCTAGTAAGCCTAGTGGCGGGGTTTTGGTTGTCTCGATTTTTATATTTCTTCAGCCACTTCGATTGCCTCGTCCTCCTCCATCCCGCCATCGATTAACTCTTTAGCTTTTTTAGCGGCAGCGTGACTCAGGCCATGCTCGGACATGAGAGTAGCCAATTCTTCATCTTCTTCTCCGGCTTCATCGCCTTCGAAGTCATCATCGGTGACAATTTTTTTGTCGTCTTCGTCCATGGTTTATTTATTAATTAATTGCTATGGGGGTATTATACACGGAATTGGAAACAAGGAAAATCTCAATTAGTTAAACAGTCTATCGCTACATCAACCATTTGATTTAACCTCTCCTTATAGCCTAAGTCGTGATATTGTGGCTCCCACTTGTCATTGCCCAAGACATCCGAGACGACAAAGACTGAAGCGATTTTTACTTTTCGTAATTTTTCCACCGCAAACAAAGCTGAGGCTTCCATCTCTACTGTCATTACTTTATTTTTTTGATAATGCTTCACCTCCCTATTGGTCTCTCGATAAGGAGCATCAATGGTCCAAGATGATCCGCGAGAAAAACTAAAGCCTCGTTTAATTAAGGACTGGCCCAATTTGTCAGTTAATTTTTTGTCCGGATAAGCATAGATGCCATCTGGTAGATAATGATGGCTCGTCCCTTCGTCGCGGACCGCCTTGGTACAAAGAAAAATACCATCAGTGATCAGACCCCCGGCTGAACCCATATTAATAAATTCTTTGCCGCCCAAAGCAATCAGTCTTTCCAGCGTAAAAACAGCGTGCGGAGCGCCAATCCCTGTCATTTTAATAAAACCCAGATCCCCGACGATGAGCAAACGATGGTTACCGGTAAATTTAAAAGATCGATAACGGCCCCGAAACTTCTGACGAAAATAGGTTAAAGGCTTTTTCTGGTAAGTAATAATGATTTTGCTGGGAAAATTCTTGCCGGTCCACTTTCGATATTTAGTAAAATCCTCTGGGTTCAATAGGGATTCAAATAAATGTTTGTCAGTTAATTTTGGAAAAGGCATAGGTTCAACAAATATACCCCTTCCGGGGTAATTTTGCACGACAGCAAGGTTAATGATTGGTCAAGCTAGGCTTAATATGATATCTTTGCAGAATTAGAGGTCAGTAGTAAAAGTAGCAAGTAGTAGAGTAATAGGGTCCAAAATCAAATAAAAACGGAGAGGTGGCTGAGTGGTCGAAAGCGCCTCACTGCTAACGAGGTAGGGGGGTTAAACCCCCTCGAGGGTTCGAATCCCTCCCTCTCCGCCAAATGTCCAAGTTTGAACCGAGGTCAAATAAGGGTTCTTGAACAAAAGAAAGATTATGCCAAGAACATTAACTAAAAAAGAAGCTGTCGAATATCTAAGTCTCGACGACACTGCTTTTGATAATCAATTTAGAAATAAAATTGTTTGCGGGAATGCAGTTGACATCATGAGAAAGATTCCTGATGGATCAGTCCACCTAGTCGTGACTTCGCCTCCTTATAATCTCAAAAATTCAACAGGCAACGGTATGAAAGATGGTCGTGGCGGAAAATGGGCAAATGCCGCGCTTCAGAAAGGTTACTCCCACCATAATGACTGTATGCCTCATGACGAGTATGTGAAGTGGCAACGAGAATGTCTAGCAGAGATGATGCGAATTATTCCCGAGGATGGTGCAATTTTTTATAATCACAAATGGCGTGTACAGGGAGGCCTTTTACAGGATCGACAGGATATTGTTAGTGGCTTTCCTGTACGGCAGGTCATTATTTGGAGACGGAAGGGTGGATTTAATTTTAATCCTGGCTATTTCGTACCTACATACGAAGTAATCTATCTCATAGCAAAACCTAAATTTAAATTATCACCAAAGGCAAGTGGTCACGGTGATGTGTGGGAGTTTACACAGGAAATGAATAATGAACATCCGGCGGCCTTCCCGGTTGATCTTATTGATCGCATTGTATCTTCTACCAACGCAGAAATTATCCTAGACCCATTTATGGGTTCAGGTACTACAGCACTCTCGGCTATAAACTTCAAGCGAGATTATATTGGGATTGATATTTCGCCGGAGTATTGCGAAATGGCGAAAAAGAGAATAAAACAACATCAAGCACAAGTTAAACTTTGGTAATACTATGAAAAATAACAAACCTAAAACTTACACAAAGCCGGAATTAATAGCCAAACTGAAAGAGATTTCAGCGATCGGTTTTATCCCGAACGCGCGGCGAGGAAATGCCGGCGGTATCGGCAATACACTTGAGGATTTACTCGGTATCAAAGAAAACAATCTACCAATTCCTAACGCCGCAGAATGGGAATTGAAAGCGCAACGGCTCAATTCAACTTCACTTACAACGCTTTTTCACATTGAGCCCTCGCCGCGCGCGATTCGTTTCGTGCCGCAAGTGCTTCTGCCGAAATATGGCTGGGCACATCAAGAGGACGGAACGAAATATCCGAAAGGAGAAATGAGTTTTCGACAAACAATCCACGGACAATCGCGAAGCGACCGCGGTTTCAAAGTTGTGATTGACAGAAAAGAGCAAAAGATTTTGATTTCGTTTGACGCAAAGAGTGCTGACTTGCGACACAAAGCATGGG
>CAYHUF010000009.1:13795-14139 GCA_964359775.1 uncultured Candidatus Saccharibacteria bacterium | reverse complement strand
CGCTCGAGCTAAAAAAATCACCATCATCCCATCAATTTTATGGACTGATGCCCAAGCCATGCAAGGTAATTTTTTCAATTATAAAAAACGTCAGGCTCATATCGCGGCCATTGTTAAAGTGGTGCTGGTCAATAATTTTGACGGCATTGATATTGATTACGAGGGCAAGCTGGCTGAAACCAAACCTTACTTTAGTAAATTTATTCGAGAACTGTCGGTGGCTTTGCATGCCAAGAAAAAGATTCTGGTTTGCACCATTGAACCGCGGACGCCGGCGGCTTCCCGTTTTGATCAAATGCCAATTGATCTGAAATATGCCAATGATTACGCGACGCTAAATTTGG